>NZ_JBSFVR010000022.1:0-45626 GCF_053592415.1 Streptomyces sp. NPDC002690
CGGGCACGGGGCCGGGCGGGGGGTGCCGGGCCGGGCGCGGCCTCACGACACGGCGGCGAGGAGCGCACCGGTCGCCGCCGCCCACCGATGCGCCGGACTCCCTGACACGGCCCCGCCCCGATGCCTAGGCTTCTCGAAGGGGGATGACTGATGGACGGTGGGGAACAGCGGCCGGTCCATGCCGTGGACCAGCGGATCGCTCTCACGCGCAGGTGGGACGAGCTCGTCGAGGAAGTCCGGCAGTTGGGCCGCGCCCGGCAGGTGCCGTATCTGGCGGACTTCCTCCGCCCGCCGACCGCCGCCTCGTTGACCGTCGCCGCCCGCGAGGGGGCCGTGGCGGTCCTCAACCTCAGCGAGGACCGGAGCGACGCCCTCCTGCTCGTGGACGACAGCGTCCGCTCCCTGCCGCTGCCGCTGGTGACACCGGACGAGGTCACCTCCCGCGCCACCGCCTATCTGGACTGCCTGAAGGCCTTGGAGACGGCGGGCTGGAACCTTCAGCGCGCGATGGTGCCGTTCACCCGGGGTGATCGGAAACGAAGGGTGTTCGCGAGGATCGCGAGGGCACGGCGGTCCCTGTCCGACGCCCGCGACAAGGCCGAGCGCGAACTCGCCGGTCTCACGGCCTGGCTCTGGGACGCGATCGCGCGGCCCGTCCTGGACGACTTGGGGCACTGCGGCCCCGCCGCCCCCGGCGACCCCCTTCCCCGCCTGTGGTGGTGCCCCACCGGGCTGCTCGCCCTGCTGCCGCTGCACGCGGCCGGTCGCCACTCCGAGGAGGAGGGGGAGGAGTACCGGACCGTCCTGGACCGGGTGGTGTCCTCCTACACCCCGACGGTGCGGGCGCTGATCTCGGCCCGTGGCCGCCCCCGGCCTCCGGACGCCGCCGGCCGCGCGGACTCCCCGGACATGCTCTTCGTCGCGCCGGAACCCGAAGGTCTGCCGCGACTGCCCGCCCACGAGGCCGACCAGGAGTCCCTGCGCAGCGCGTTCGGCCACCGCCTGACGTCGCTGCGAGGCGAAGAAGCCACCGTAGAGGCGGTGTTGGCGGCTCTGGGCCGGCATCCTCGGGCGCATTTCAGCAGTCACGCGGCTCAGCGGCTCGACAGCCCCGGACACGGAGGGATCGCGCTGCGGGACGGACTTCTGACCGTCCACGACCTGGTCAAGGAACGCTTCTCCGGGGAGTTCGCCTTCCTGTCCGCCTGCCAGACCGCGGTGGGGGGCGTCCAACTGGCCGACGAGGCGATCACTCTGGCCGCGGCCCTGCACTTCGCCGGATTCCGTCATGTCATCGGCACGCTCTGGTCCGTGCAGGACAGCGCCGCGTCCGTCATCACCCGGGACTTCTACACGGCGGGTGTCCCGGGGGACCGCGCCGCCGGACCCGGCACCGGGGAAACCTCCGGGCCCGGGTTCGATCCCGCGGACGCGGCGCGGCTACTCCACCGGGCCGTACGGGAGATGCGTGAACGGGACCGGGCCCTGGCACGACAGCGGCAGGAACGCCGCGGCGGTACCCAGAGCGATCACCTGCGACTGACGACCTGGGTTCCCTTCATCCACATCGGCCCCTGAACCCCTCGCCCCGTCCAGTCCTGTCCAGCCCCGTCCGGTCAAGTCCCGTCCCGTCCGGTCAAGTCCCGTCCGGTCAAGTCCTGTCCCGTCCCGTCCGGTCAAGTCCTGTCCCGTCCCGTCCCGTCCGGAAGGATCCGCATGCCGACCCCGACAAGTCACCAGCCCGTTCCCTACCAGGAGATCACCGAACCGTTCTACGCCACCGAGGTGGCACAGAACCACACCCTGGAAGAGGCCTACGGCGACGACTACGTACTGATCTGCACGTGCCCGCGCTGCGGCGCCGCCCTCGACGTCGAACTCTTCGAGCCCGTCTACAAGGCGGCCGCCGCCGGCGCCCCGCCGAACACGACGGGCGGGAACGCACTTCCGGTGAGCTGCGTGTGCGCGGGCGAGCACGTCGGCCGTCCCGAGGGCCGTAGCGGTTGCGGAGCCTACTGGCCTCTGGAGTTGTCGTGAACGTACCGCCCCGCGTCACCGCACCGGCCGGCCCGGCGGGCCCGCGCGACCTGCTGGCCGCGCAGGAGCGCCACCGGCTGGCCCGGGAGGCGCTGCCCAGGATCCGGGCGGCGGCCACCGGCTGGCGCAACGCCGCCGGTGTCCTGATGGCCGGGCTCGTCGGCTTCGGCCTGGTGAAGGGCCGCACCGACGTGGGGCAGTTGGAGCAGACCTGGGGAACCGTCGTCGGGATACTGCTGCTGGCGGCCCTGGTCTGCGGAGCGGGGGGCGCCTATCTCCTGAACCGGGCGGCGCACGGCCCGCTCGGGTCCGTCCCGGCAGGTGGTCGCGCCACCCGGTCGGCGATCGAACACCGGGAGACCGTGAAGGCGCTGAGCGCCGTGCGCCGGGGCATCGCGCTCAGTCTCGGCTGCGCGGTTCTCCTCGTCGCCGCGGTCGGCGCGACCTGGTACGGCCCCGCGGCCAAGGAGCCCGCTCTGGAGGTCACCTCCCCCGGCACGAGCAGCGTCTGCGGGTCGGTGACCCGCGTCGCCCGGGGCACGATCTGGCTGAAGAGCGGGAAGACGACCGTGGAGATCCCGCTCGCCGAAGTCACCCGGCTGCGTACGGTCGAGGCCTGCCCGTGAACCGTCCGCGCATGTTCGACCTGGCGCTGATCAGAAGGCGCTTCGAGGTGTCCTTCCGTTTCGCCCGGGTGTGGCGTCCGGCCGTGGGCCGCACGGTGCGCGCGATCGAGGCCGGCGACCCGGAGCAGGTGCGGGAACTGGCACAGCTTCTGTCCGTCCTGTACGCCACGCCCTCCGTGCCCACCTGGATGCGGGACCTGATGCGCCGCGTGGAGATGGAGGCGCGCGTGTCGCTCTCCGCACTGGCGCGGGAGCCCGAGCAGCTCGACCGGGCCGTCGCCATGGGCGAGGCGGCTCTCGCGGCCCCGCGCACCTCGTGGGAGGCGGAGGCCCTGGACCGGATCGCGCTGGCCGAGGCCCTCAGCAACCGATTCGAGCAGCGCGCCGAGCCGCAGGACGTCGACGCGGCGATCGGCCACCTCCGGGCCGCGAGCGAACTGTGCGACCGGCGGGAGAGCGCCGATCGGCCTCGTCTCTCCTTCCGGGAAGGACTGCGCCGCTGGAACCGGCAGTTCCCGCCCCGCAAACTCGCCTACGACACCGTCCAGTGGCCGCCCATGGACGAGTTCATGCGTTCCCAGCTCCTGTGCAGGCTCGCCGTCGCGTACCACACCCGTTTCCAGGCGCTGGGGGCCGTCGCGGACCTGCAGCGCGCGGTGATCGCCATCGAGCAGGCGGAGGCCCTCAGCCGCACCCTCATGTGGGCCGTTTCCACGAACTCGTCGGGATACGGAAAACACCGCGGTGTCGTGCTTTCCCAACTGGCGGCGGTACTGGTCATCCGCTACGAGAACTTCCGCGACCCCCAGGACATCGTGCGGGCGCACTGGTATCTGAAGGACGCGGACCGGCTCATGCCGCGCCGTGACGAGGAGAGTGCGGGGCTGGCCCGCAATCGCGTACACGCCCTGGTGCTCCAGGCCGAGGCGCTGTCCCGGCCGGGCGACCTCGACAAGGCGGAGGCTGTCCTGCGCCGCCGTCAGCCCCGCGACCCGGGCTGGCTGCCCCAGATCCAGATCGCCCTGGTGCGCTCCGAGCTGTCCGGGACGGCCGAGGGACTCGACACGGCGGTCCACCTGGTGGAGTCACGGCTGGCCGACGCCGACCCGACGGAAGCGCCCGACCTGCTGAGATGGCTGGGGGTGCTGCTCTGGCAGTGGGCCGAGGTCGAAGAGGCCCACCCGACCCGGCCGGACGTGGACGCGGCGTCCCCGTCCTCGTCGGCGACCGGGCTCTGGCGCCGCTCGGCCGATGCCTGGCGGCGCCTGGCCATGCTGGAGTCCGCCCCCGCGTGGCGCCGCCTGGCCGCCGCCTCGTTGTGGACGCAGTTCGGCCGGCACTCCGGCGCCGGGCCGGCGGAGCGGGCCGAGTCCAGCTCCCTGGCCGTCCGGCTGCTGCCGACGACCGCCTGGCGCGGTCTTGACCGTCCCGACCAGGAGATACTCCTGACGGCCGGTGGCGGAGGACTCGCGACGACGGCTGCCGCCGCCCAGCTCGACGCGGAGCGACCGGAACATGCCCTCGAACTGCTGGAGCTGGGACGTGGTGTGCTGTGGTCGCAGAAGCTCGACGCCGACACCGACCTGCACGTGCTGCGCGAGCACTCCGAGGAACTGGCCGCCCGGCTGACGAGCACGCGGCTGCTCCTTGAGCGGACCACGTCCCCCCTGCCGCACGTGGCCGACGGCGCCGCGACGGGGTTCCCGGTCGCCCGGGCCCCCGACCCGGCAGGCGGCGCACCGTCGAAGGGCGCGGCCCGTCGACCCTGACGACTTCCCGGGCCGGATCGGAGGATGCCTCAAGCCCGGCGGCGGGCCCGCTCAGGTCAGCAGGCGCTCCCAGCCGGCGCTCAGCTCGTCGACCATCTGCTCGGGCGTGAGCTTCCAGTCGGCGCTGCCCCAGTGCTGGGAGACGTAGTCGAGTTCGGCCATCGCCAGGACGCCCCGGAAGCGGCGCTGGTGGGGCTCGAAGCGCCCCGCCGATGTCAGCCCGTCCTCGACGTCGCTGATGGCCTCCTCCATCCACCGCTCGACGAGGTCGGTGAGATCGGGATCGACCGCCGCCGCGTCCCGGCCGACGCGGATGATCGGCCGCACGGCCGGCCAGTTGTCGACGGTCCGCTGGATCCAGGCTCTGATCGCCTCCGGGGTCCCCGCGGTGACGGTGGCGACGAGGTCCAGTGCGGTGGAGCCGTGCTCGGGCGAACGGACGCGCTGGAGAGCGTCGTTGAGCCGTTCGTCGATGAGCGCCTTCATCAGGTCGCTGCGGGACGGGAAGTAGGCGTAGAAGGTCACGCGCGTGGTGCCCGCGGCGGTCGCGATGTCGTCGACCGTGGTGGCGGCGTACCCCTTCGTCGTGAAGAGTTCGACCCCCGCGTCGAGCAGCAGACGGCGGGTCATCTGCTTCTGTGCCTCACGAAGGTTCGCCATGCGGGGATTTTAACGCGTCCGCGCATGGCGCCCGTACGGACCGTCTTCCCTCTTCACAGCGTGTACGGCGGGTACGGGTGACCGGCCCCGGGGACCCGGTGCCGGTCACCCGGGGCGCTCACGGCAGCAGATCGACCCCCAGCCGCTCCCGGAGTTCCGCGAGGGAGACGCCGTACGTCTCCAGGACCCGTACCCCGTCGGGACCGGGTTCGAAGACGCCGTGGTCGGTGTAGACGCGGTGGACGCAGCGGGCTCCGGTGAGCGGGTAGGTGCAGGCGGGGACGAGCTTGGCCGTGCCGTCCCGGGCGAACAGCTTCATCATCACCAGGACCTGGCGGGCGCCGACCGCGAGATCCATCGCACCGCCGACGGCGGGGATGGCTTCCGGGTCGCCGGTGTGCCAGTTGGCCAGGTCACCGTGGTGGGAGACCTGGAAGGCGCCGAGCACACAGACGTCCAGGTGGCCTCCGCGCATCATGGCGAAGGAGTCCGCGTGGTGGAAGTACGCCGCCCCGGGCAGCTCGGTGACCGGGACCTTCCCCGCGTTGGTGAGGTCGGGGTCGACTTCGTCGCCGACGGCGGCCGGGCCCATGCCGAGCATGCCGTTCTCGGTGTGCAGCACGATTCCCGCCTCCGGCGGGAGGTGCTCGGCGATCCGGGTCGGCTGTCCGATGCCGAGGTTGACGTAGGACCCGGCGGGGATGTCGCGGGCGATGCGGGCCGCGAGTTCCTCGGTGGTGAGCGGGCCCCGGCCGGTGTTCTCCACCGGGGCGGTGTTCTCCACCGGGGCGGTGGCGGGTGCGGTCGTCATCAGCGGGCTCCCTGCACGGTGAGTCGGCGGGCCTCGGCCCGTACCAGACGGTCGACGTAGATCCCCGGGGTGACCACGGCCTCCGGGTCGAGCTGCCCGGCGGGCACGATGTCGACGACCTGGGCGACGACCGTGGTGGCCGCGGTGGCCATGACCGGGCCGAAGTTCCTCGCGGTCTTGCGGTACACGAGGTTGCCCAGGGTGTCCGCGCGATAGGCGGAGATCAGGGCCACGTCACCCTTGATCGGGTACTCCAGGACGTGCGGGCGCCCGTCGATCTCCCGGGTCTCCTTGCCCTCCGCCAGCGGGGTGCCGGCGCCCACGGGGCTGTAGAAGGCGCCGATGCCCGCGCCGGCGGCCCGCATCCGTTCGGCGAGGGTGCCCTGCGGCACCACCTCCAGTTCCACCCGCCCGGCCCGGTACAGGTCGTCGAAGACGTAGGAGTCGCTCTGCCGGGGGAAGGAGCAGATCACCTTGCGCACCCGGCCCGCCTTCAACAGCGCGGCCAGGCCCGCGTCGCCGTTGCCGGCGTTGTTGGAGACCACCGTCAGGTCTCCGGCGCCCTGCCGGATGAGGGCGTCGATGAGGTCGAACGGCATGCCCGCCAGACCGAATCCGCCCACCAGGACGGTCGCCCCGTCCTCGATGCCGGCCACGGCCTCGTCGGTCGTGGCGGCCACGGTCGCGCTCATCGTTCCCCCGCTTCGTCGGTGACGTTCTCCAGGACCACGGCGAGGGCCTGGCCCACGCCGATGCAGATGGCCGCGACGCCCCAGCGTGCGCGGCGCTCGCGCAGCACCTTCGCCAGCGTGCCGAGCAGCCGTCCGCCCGAGGCGCCCAGCGGATGCCCGAGGGCGAGGGCGCCGCCCCGGGTGTTGACCTTCTCCGGGTCGACGCCCCAGGCGTCCACGCAGGCGAGCGACTGCACCGCGAACGCCTCGTTCAGCTCGACCGCGCCGACGTCGTCCCAGCCGATACCGGCCCGGCGCAGCGCCTGTTCGGCCGCCTCCACCGGCGCGTAACCGAACATCTTCGGCTCCACGGCGTGCACGCCGCGGCCGGCGATGCGGGCGAGGGGTGCCAGCCCGATCCGGTCGGCCGCCGCCTCGGTTCCCAGCAGTACGGCGGAGGCGCCGTCGCTCAGCGGGGAGGCGTTGCCGGCGGTGATCGTCCCGTCCGGGCGGAACGAGGGCTTCAGACCCGCCAGCGCCTCGGGCGAGGTGCCGGGGCGGATGCCCTCGTCGCGGGTGAGGCCGGCCGTGGGCACGACCAGGTCGTCGTAGAAGCTTTCGTCCCAGGCGCGGGCGGCGAGCCGGTGGGAGCGCACCGCGAAGGCGTCCTGCCGTTCCCGGGGGATGGAGAACCTGTCCGCGAGGAGTTCGTTGCTCTCGCCCAGCGAGAGGGTCCACTCCTTCGGCATCGCGGGGTTGACGAGCCGCCAGCCGAGGGTGGTGGAGACGGCCGTGACGTTCCCGGCGGGAAACGCCTTCTCCGGTTTGGGCAGGACCCAGGGGGCCCGGGTCATCGACTCCACTCCCCCGGCGACGACGATGTCGGCGTCGCCGGATTCCAGGGTGCGGGAGGCGATGATCGCCGCGTCCAGGCTGGATCCGCACAGCCGGTTCACGGTGGTCGCGGGCACGCTCACCGGCAGTCCGGCCAGCAGGACCGCCATCCGGCCGACGTTGCGGTTGTCCTCACCGGCGCCGTTGGCGTTGCCCCACACCACGTCGCCGATGGCCGCGCGGTCCAGGCCGGGGGCCTTGTCCAGCAGGCCGGTCAGCGCGGTGGCGGCGAGATCGTCGGGGCGTACGTGGGCCAGGGCTCCGCCGAAGCGGCCGAAGGGGGTGCGGGCGGCGGCGTACAGGTAGGCGTCGCTCACTTCGTCCCGCTCCCCGCCGCGGTGAGCGCCTCGTCCCGCGCGGCCGTGGCGGCCACGGCGCCCGCCGAGGTCAGCGGTATCGGCTCGAACATGGGGGGCTCCTCGTCCGGGGTCAGCGCGGTGGGGCCGTACAGCCAGTCGGTGAAAGAGTAGTCGTGGGTGTCGCGGGCGCGCAGGATCGCGTTGCGCTGCTCGCGGGCGGCCCCGTCGAGGTGCCACAACTCGCCCCACGCGCGGGACGTGGTGGTCACGCGGCGGCAGTGCTCGGGGCGGACGGCCTCGTAGGCGGCGAGGGCGGCGGTCCAGTCGACCGTGCCGTCCTCGGCGCGGTTGCGGGCGACGTGCTCGCCGAGCACCCAGCCGTCCTCGATCGCCATGATCGCGCCCTGCGCGATGTACTGGAGCGGTGGGTGCGCGGAGTCGCCGAGGAGGGTGATCCGGCCGTGGACCCAGTTCATGACGGGGTCGCGGTCGAACATCCGCCACCACTTGTCGCGCCACATGAACCCGAGGCCGTCCCGCACGAAGTCGCTGGTGGCGGCGAAGGCGGTGTCGAGTTCGTCGGGCGTGCCCCAGTCCTCCTGACCGGCCAGCGCCTTGGGAGACTCGAAGACCGCGACCTGGTTGAGCAGTTCGCCGCCGCGCAGGCCGTAGTGGACGAAGTGGCAGCGGGGTCCCACGTGCACCACGACCTCGCCGAGATCGACGGATCGCGCCCGCGGCAGCTCAGCGGGGACGGTGCCCCGGTAGGCGACGTACGCGGAGGAGACGGGCTCGTCGTCGACGAGCAGTGCGCGGGCGACGGAGTGCAGGCCGTCGGCGGCGATCACGACGCCGGCCTCGTGGACTTCGCCGGACGCCAGGGTCACGCGGGCGCCCGCCGGGGTGTTCTCGTACGAGGTCACCTCGGCGTCGGTGATCAGCTCGACGCCGCCGCGCCGGCAGGCACGCAACAGCAGGCCGTGCAGGTCGCTGCGGTGGATGACCATGTACGGGTAGCCGTAGCGCTTCTCCAGGTCACGCAGGTCGAGCCGGGTCAGCTCACTACCGTCGACGGCGTCGCGCATGATCATCGCATCGGGGACGACACCGAGGCTCTTGGCCTCGTCGAGGAGGCCGTAGTCGTCGAGGATGCGGGTGCAGTTGGGGGCGAGCTGGATGCCGGCGCCGACCTCGCCGAAGGCGGCGGCGCGCTCCAGCAGGCGGACGTCGAGCCCCTGGCGGGTCAGCGAGAACGCCGCGCCGAGGCCTCCGATGCCGCCGCCGACGATGATGACATCCGGGTGGGACATGGGGTGCTCCTCAGAGCCAGGGGCCGAGCGCGGGGGCGTCGGCGAGCGAGTGGGGGCGGCCGGCCAGCCAGGCGGTGACCTCGGGCAGGGGCCCGGCGGGGAGCGTGGCCAGTGCGCGTTTGTCGCGGATCTCGTCGGCCAGGGCGGTCAGGAATCCGTCCGGGAGACCGGCGAACGAGACGCCCGTACCGAAGTCGACGGCGTGCACGCAGGTCTCGCGGGACCGCATCCAGGGCAGCTCGGTGGCGGGGACGGTACGGCCCTGGACGGTGACGACCTCGTGGCTCCACTGCTCCTCGGTGAGGGCGTCGAGACTCTCGCCGAGCCTGTGGGCGGAGTCGGCGAGCCAGGAGCGGAGTTCGTCGGCGGAGAGGGCCGGGCCCTTGGCGATGCCGGCGGCACGCTCCTCGGGGGTGGCGTACATGGGTGTCTCGACGCCGGTGGCGGCCCAGTGCACCAGGTTGCCCAGCGCGTCGGCGTTCGCGGCGACGTGCGCGGCGAGGTGCTTGCGGGTCCAGCCGGGCAGCGCGCTGTCGGCCGCGAAACCGGCCTCGTCCAGGTCCGCGACGGCGTCGAGCACCAGGCGTGTACCCGTGCGGGCCCAGGCGCGGGCATCGGCGAGGGTCCGGGTGCCGGCCGTCATGCCCCGACCACCTTGTTGACGCAGGCGCCCAGACCCTCGATCTCGGTGACCACGGTCTGGCCGGGGAGCAGGAACACCTTGGGGTCGCGGGCGTTGCCGACGCCGGCCGGGGTGCCGGTGGCGATGATGTCGCCGGGGTTCAGGGTGATGACGGTGGAGATGTACCGCACCAGGTGGACCGGGTCGAACAGCAGCGTTCCGGTGTCGTCCCGCTGCATGACCTGCCCGTCGACGAGCGTCCTGACCTCCAGCGCGGGGCGGACGCCGCCGACCTCGTCGGGGGTGACGACGTACGGGCCGACGGGGGTGGTGGCCTCCCAGATCTTGCCCTGGGTCCACTCGATGGTGCGGAACTGCCAGTCGCGCAGCGAGATGTCGTTCATGACGGTGAAGCCGGCGATGGCGTCCGCGGCCTGCTGTTCGTCGGCGCGGCGCACCCGCGTGCCGATCACGACGGCCAGTTCGACCTCCCAGTCGAAGGCCTCGGTCTCGGCCGGCTTCACGATGTCGTCGCCCGCGCCGATCAGGGTCTCGGCGAACTTCGGGAACAGGGTCGGGTGGCTCGGCAGCTCCCGCCCCATCTCCTTGATGTGGTTGGTGTAGTTGTGGCCGACGCAGACGACCTTGGAGGGGCGGGGCACGACCGGCGCGAAGTCCGCGTCGGCGACCGGGTGCGCCGGGCCGGTGGCGGTGGCCGCCTTCGACCGCCAGTCGGGCTCGGCGAACAGTTCGCCGAGGTCGGCGTATCCGAGTTCGACGAGCGATTCACCGTCGAGGCGGACCGCCCGGGTGCCGTCGGCCGTGCGCAGGGTGGCGAGCTTCATGGTCAGTGGTCCTTCTCGGTGCGGTGGAGCCCGGCTCGGGTGCGGTGGAGCCCGGCTTGGGTGCGGTGGAGCCCGAGCGCCTCGAAAACGGGCGCGTCGGAGAAACGGAACAGGTCGAGGGCGCCCTCGTCGGAGTCGGTGGTACCGGCTTCCGAGCGGACGGAGAGCGGTTCCCATGACGGGACGACGAACAGGTCGCCGCGGGCCACCCGCCACGACTTCTCCCCGACGCTCACCACGCCGGAGCCGTCGAACACCTGGTAGACCGACGAGCCGGTCTCGCGTACCGGCGCGGTCTCGGCACCCCGGACGATCCGGTGGAACTCGGCGCGCAGCGTCGGCAGGACGTCGGAGCCGTCGTGCGGGTTGGAGTAGCGCACCGCGGCGTGACCGGGTTCGACGGTGCCGCCGAAGCCCTCCTTCTCCAGGAGCAGTTGGTCACGCAGGGCGGCGTTGGTGTACTCCCACTTGTAGGACAGCAGCGGGCTGCCGGGCGTGACCGGGGCGGCCGACAGCGGGCGCAGGCCGGGGTGGCCCCACAGGCGTTCGGAGCGCGACCGCTCGGGGGTGATCCGTTCGGCGTCGGAGATCCCGTCGCGGCCGAACTCGAAGAACTGCGCCTCGGTGACGTACTGGAACGGGATGTCCAGGCCGTCGATCCAGGCCATCGGCCGGGAGGTGGCGTTGTGGTGGGCGTGCCAGTTCCAGCCCGCCTGCGGGAGGAAGTCGCCGCGGTTCATCGGTACCGGGTCGCCGCCGACGACCGTCCACACGCCCGAGCCCTCGACGACGAAGCGGAAGGCGTGCTGGGTGTGGCGGTGCTCGGGGGCGTCCTCGCCAGGCATGAGGTACTGGATGGCCGCCCACAGGGTCGGGGTGGCGAAGGGCCTGCCGCCGAGGGAGGGATTGGCCAGTGCGATGGCCCGGCGCTCGCCGCCGCGGCCGACCGGCACCAGGCCGCCGGCCCGGTCCGCCAGCTCCCGCAGCCGCTCCCAGCGCCACAGGTGCGGCACGGCGCGTGAGCGGGGGTGGGCCGGCATCAGGTCGCCGATCTCGGTCCACAGCGGTACGAGCAGTTCCTGCTCGAAACCCCGGTACAGCTCTTCGAGCGCCGGGGTGACGTCGGGCTGTCCCGCTGCGGAGACGGCCTGGAGCCGGACCGGGGACTCCGTGGCGGTGTCGTGGGTGAGGGAGGAGTGCGTCACGGGGTCAGCGTGCGCCGCGTCCGGGGAGAGGACATGTAGATTCTGGAGAGCAGAATTGGAGCGCCGGACCATGGACAAACCGCTCAAGACACCGCCTCCGTACCCGATCGCCAGCGTCGACCACGCGTTGCGGGCGGCGACCGTCCTGCAGATGGAGGGCGGCGCGACGGTGTCGCAGATCGCCGAGCGGCTGGGCGTCGCCAGGTCGACGGCCCACCGGATTCTGGCGATGCTCGTGTACCGGGACTTCGCCGTGCAGGGCGACGACCGGGTCTACCGGGCGGGGCCCGTGCTGGAACTCGCCGCGCACTCCCAGTCCCTCGTGTCGAAGCTGCGGGCGGCGGCCCTGCCCCATCTGCACCGGGTCGTGGACGCACTGGACGAGACGACGAACCTGATCGTGCGCGCCGGGGACACGGCCAGGTTCATCGCCAGCGTCGAGTGCCGTCAGGCGCTGCGCGTCGGATCGCGGGAGGGGATGGTCTTCCCGGTCCACCGCACGACGGCGGGGCTCCTGCTGCTCGCGGGCCTCACCCCGGAGGAGCTGGAAGAGGTCTACGCCCCCGAGCGGTACCGCGACCGTCCGGCCGACCGTCCGGATCTCGGCCGACTGCGGACCGAGCTGAAGCGGGTGCGCCGCAACGGATTCGCCGTCAACAAGGAGCGGTCCGAACGCGGTCTCGTCGCCGTCGGCGTACCCGTACGGGGCCGGGACGGCTCCGCACTGGCCGGGCTCTCGGTGTCGATGCCCAGCATCCGTTACGACCCGCACCGCCTCCAGGCCCTGGTCAACGCCCTGGACGCCACGGCACACGCACTGGAGAGGGACCTGTCCGAGCAGCCCTGAGCCCATGATCCGACATGACGATCATGTGTCGTACGCGTTACCCGAAAACTTTAAATCGCGCACACATCATTGACGTGGCGTAAAGCGAATGAAATTCTCCCGGCATCACGCCCGGCTCCCTCGTCGTGCCCCTTCCCCCCCACCGCGCACGCGGAGCCGAGCCCCTTCCTCTCACGGCTCCCCCTTCGGGATGCCCGCTTTCCCCAGCCAGGGAGAACAGCAATGACGCTCAACAACGGGACGACGACGTCCCACGGCCCAACCGCGGGGGCCGCCCGGACGCCGGGCTACGCGGGAACACTGGCTGCCGCCTGCGCCACCGTCTTCGTGGCGCAGGTCGCGAACGCGCTGCCGGCCTCGCTCAACGGCCTCTTCCAGGAGGACCTGCACACGCACGGCTCGCAACTCACCTGGATCACGGCCGCCTTCATGGTCGTCGTGGTCTGCTTCGAGTTCACCTTCGGTGTGCTCGGCGACCTGTTCGGGCGGCGCAGGCTGGTCGCGACAGGCACCGCCCTGCTCGCGGCGGGCAGCACGGTGGCCGCGCTCGCACCCACCGTGCAGGTGCTGTGGATCGGCGCCGCCCTGAACGGCCTGGGCGCCGGGGCCATGTTCCCCGGCTCCCTCACCTCGATCACCGCCGTCACCCGCAGCGCTCGGGAACGGACGCACGCGGTGGCGCTCTGGAGCGGGTTCCTCTCCGCCGGCGCCGCCGTCTCACCGCTGCTCGGCGGCATGTTCGCCAGAATCGGCTCCTGGCGCGGCTCCTTCTGGGTCCTCGTCGGGCTCGCCCTGGTCAGCATGGTGCTCACGCTGCTGCTGTCCGCTGAGTCGAAAGCACCCGAGGGCCGTACGTTCGACGTGGCCGGGCAGATCACCTTCGCCCTCGGCCTCGTCCTGATCCTGTACGGAGCCGTCGAGGGGCCCGAGTCGGGCTGGACCACCCTTCCCGTCATGTTCGCCTTCGTCATCGGCGCCTGCTTCCTGGCCGCGTTCGTCGTGGTGGAGCTGGGAGCCGAGTCCCCGATCTTCGACCTGAAACTCTTCCGCGACCGGGCGTTCACCGTCTCGTCCGTCGTGGCGGTCATCGGCATGCTCGCCTTCCTCGGCGCCTGCTTCGCGACGAGCATGTGGCTGGGCCCCGTACAGCACCAGGACCCGATCCGGGTGGCGGTCCCCTTCCTGCTGCTCCAAGGGCCCGCCTTCCTGCTCATCCCGGTCGTCTCACGGCTCCTGCACCGCGTCGCCCCCTCATGGCTCCTCACGACCGGATGCGCCCTGATGGCGATCGGCTGCCTGCTGTGCAGCCGGCTCGACATCACCGACCCGGGCCTCGGCGGGTTCGTCGCGCCCGCCCTGCTGATCGGCGTCGGCTTTGCCCTGACGGTCAGTTCGGTGACCGCCGTGGCGCTGAACAGCGTGCCCCTGAAGCTGGCGGGCATGGCCAGCGCCACCACCAACATGCTGCGCGACCTCGGATTCGCCCTCGGGCCCGTCGTCGTCGGCGCGGTCGCCCTCAGCCACGCGGGGTCGGTGTTCGGGTCCGGCCTGTCCGACGCGGGCCTGCCGGCCGGACAACTGGCGGCGGCCCGGGAGGTCTTCGGGGCGGGTGGGCCCATCGCCGTGAACAGCCTGCCGCCCGACGCCCCGGGAGCCGCGGCCCACGCCCTGGCCCTGGACGCCCTGGGCAGCGGCTTCGGCACCGCGTTCCTGGTGTGCGGGGTGGCGGCGGCCGCGGCGGCGGTCCTCACCGCCTTCGGCATGATCGGGACCCACTCCCGTCCTTCCGCCGGGGGCGGGGCGTCCGCCTCCCCGGGCCTGCCCCCCGTACGCGACGGCGAGCCGGAACCGGCCGCCACGGCGTAGGCGGCGGGTTGTCGGACTCACGTCCGGTTCCCCGAAGGGGAGTTGAGGAATCCGCGAACCACCGGGCCGAGCCTGCGGGCCCGGCCCGGTGGTTCGGCGCCCGGCGGGTCGGCCCGGTGGTTCGGCCCGGCAGGTCGGCCCGGCAGGTCGGCCCGGTGGATCAGCCCGACGAATCGGCCCGACGGATCAGCCTGACGGATCAATCCTGCGGATCAGCCTGTGTCGCCGATCGCGCGGCGGATGAGGTCGGCGACCGCCTCGGGTTCGGAGACCGTGGCCGCGTGCGAGCCGCCACGGCGACGACCGGGTTGCCCGCCGACGTGAGCCCTGCCAGGGCCGCTCGGCCGACACGAGTCCTGCCGGGGCCGCCCCGCCGACGCGAGTCCTGCCGGGGCGGCCCCACCGGCGTGACGACCGGACTACGCGTCGCGCCACGCGTCGGTGACGCAGCCCTCCTCGAAGTGCCACCATCCGTCCCGCACGCCCTGGACGAGCAGCGCCTTGATCCCACCGAGGTCCGCGTCGGCCGGCACGTTGAAGGCGACCAGGGGGAACTCCTCGCTGAAGACCTCACCGCCCAGGCCGAACGGCGACAGCCGCTCGTGCACGGCGCGAGCGCTCCGTCCCAGGGGGCCGGACGGAACGGACAGGACCCGGATGGTGCAGTTGCCCGACGCCTCCACCCGTTCCTTCGACCAGTGGAGACCGTCGGCGTCCGTCACGAACCGCACGGTCTCCCCCTCAGCCACCCCGTTCTGCAGAAAGGGAACGTTCTCGACCCGGGCGGTGTCGGCGCTCAGCCGCGTTGCCCACAGCCCTTCCGTGTCATGGGGAAGCCAGCCTTCGCGTGGCACGAAACGGAACCACACCTTGATGCGGTCGCTCTCAGCGGTGCTGGGCTCGGACGGAGTCGTTGGGGTCACGGTCCAGATGATCGCTCACCGGCCCTCGCGGACCGCACGCGGATCGGTGCGTCCCGAGCCCTCAGGTCACACTCAGGCCCCGGCCCGGCGTGCCACCTCGCTCTCGCGCCCGGCCCACCCGGTCACCGCCGTGCCGCCTTCCACGTCCACGCCCACGTCCATACCAACGGGCGGGTAGAAGCGGCGGGCCCAGCGGCGGAACGGGCCGATCGGGCCGTCGCCGTGGGCGAGTCTCGGAGGCTGGAGGTACTGCTTGTGGTTCCAGATCGGGAAGTCCGCGGCGGTGAACTCGCAACTCGACCGGAACACCGCCCGGTCCAGCAGCCGGGCGGCGGTCCTGCTCACCGTGCGGGCGAGCGGGGCGGGCAGCCGGGACGGCTCGGTGAAGGCGATGCGGTTGCGCTGCCGGAACTGCATCCGGTGCGGTCCGACGGCGGTCGGCAGCACCATCGTGCACATCCGCAGCCCGAGCCGGGGCGTGTACACGTCCGCGTGGAGGCAGCCGAGGCCGTACCCGTCCACCTCGATCCCGACGACGAAGTCGCCGAGGAGCGGGGCCGATTCGTGGGCCCGCATGGAGACGTGGAAGGTCGCGTCCTCGTACACGACCGGCCCGCCCATCTCCGCGCGCCGCCAGCCGTGCAGGGTGGCGAAGTGGCCGAGGTCCACGGAGTTCTCGATGACCTCCTGGACGTTCCCGCCCAGCTCCCACGCGGCCTCGCGGGCAGGACGGTGGCCGATCTCGTGCCACGGCGGAACGAACCAGTCGGGTTCCCGGCCGTCGTGGTGGCGCCAGACGAAGACGGCCCCGTTGACCTCGTGCACGGGCAGCCGCGTCAGCGGCGACCTCGGGGGCGGGGTGTCGTACCCCGTACGTACGCAGGTGCCGTCGGGCCCGAAGGCGAACTGGTGGAAGGGGCAGACGAGTTCGTCGCGGTCGACGTGCGCGAGGCCGAGGTGGGCGCCGAGGTGGGGACAGTACGGCCGGATGGCGCGTAACGCTCCCGATCGCAGCCGGTACAGCACCACGTCCTCCCCGGCGAGCGGCCGGGTCAGTACGGTCCCGGGCTTCAGCTCGGAGGAGAAGGCGAGTGCGGACCAGCCGCTCGGGTAGGGCAGGGCGGGCGCGCCCGCGAGGTCGGCAGGGGTCGGTCCCTCAGTGATGGCACGGGTGAACGGACGGGGCAGTCCCACGAAATACCCTCTCGGGCCGAGGATCAGCGGTCGCCTGAAGGCTGCCCACCTCACCCCGGAACCCCCGCGGCACCCCGACGGCCACCCGAACGTGGTACATACATGCAGATAGTGACACCGGGTGACGGACGGCATGCGGCCGAAGGGGCGTCGGGGCCGCATACCGCCACCGGCGCGGAGCGCCGGGTCGCGTGGGCACCCGGCGCCTGTTTCCGGGGCCACCTCTTCTTCCTGGACATCGGCGCCGGTCAGGACACGCGGGTCGACCCGGCCTTCCACCCGGAACGGCGGCACGAGGTGATGTTCAGGAACCGGCCGGCAGCCGGGGTCATCTGTCGGCAGGGCGGCCATCACCCCGCCCCACACGAGGTGCGATTTGCCCTTCTGGCCCTGGCACGCAGTCTCGTAACCGTAGGGCGGCATGCCACCGGGCCACCCCCGCTTTCCCATTTCAAGGAATGCTTCGGCGGGGCTGCCTTCGCAGGCGCGCTCACCTTGTGCCCACTCGTGACGAGTTCTCTCGGTGTGCTCTGACTGAGACGCGCTCACAACGTCATCAACGGGGGTTCAGCGTGCGCCTGGCTGCGTTGATGACGTTGTGGGCGTCGGTTCCGTACACGGCCGACTCACGGAGGGTGCGCCAGACCTTCGAGTACAAGGCGACGTTGTCGGCGTCGTCCAACCACATCTCGGCGTGCCAGTCCTCCGCGACCACCAGACGGCCATCAAGGACCCAGAAGCCGTTGGCGGGCACGATCTTGACGGACGCCATGAACGGGATGACGCCCAGCTCCACCGTGTCCATGCCGATCATGCCTGTGAGGCGGTCGAGCTGAGCGGCCAGCACCGAAGGCGGGCAGATCAGCGACCGCAACGCGGCCTCCCACATCAGCACGTGCAGCTTGCGACCAGGGCGGTACAACCACTCTTGCCGCTGCGCCCGGGAGCGTACGGCGGCCTCAATGTCGCTGGCTCCGCCCAGCAGCTCCGAATAGCGCTGGATGACGTGGCGGGCGTACTCGGGGGTCTGCAACAGACCTGGGATCACCGACTCTTCCCAGATCCACATCTGTGAGGTGCGGTCGATCTCCGCACTCAGCCCCTCGTGCAGCGGCTTGAACCCGTTCGCCAGCGCTCGACGCCATGATCTGATGTGGGACTCGAACCCTGCCAGCCGGGCGGCAAGCTCCGCGTACACGCCCGGCTGCTCGGTCGCGTCGGCCCACGCCCTCAAGTCCTCGGGGGTGGCAGTCTGCTTGCCGTTCTCCAGCTTGCTGACCTTGGAGCCCTGCCAGCCGAGCCGCTGGGCGAGTTGCTGACCGGTGAGCCGACCACCAGGGCACGAGAACCGCAGTTCGCGCAGTCGCGCGCCCAGCGCTGCCCTTGCCTGTTGGTAGTCGGTGCTCACCGGTCACGCACGCTACTCGGTCGCGGCTACCTGCGCCGCGAACTGGTCGTACGGGACAGCGTGGTGCATGGCCGCGTCGCGGACGATGGCGTATCGAACGACCTCGGCCGGTTCCGTGATCAGCTCGATGTCGAGCATGTTGTCCGCGTCGTCAAAGTGCAGCAGGGCGACGATACGCGAGTCGAAGATCCAGAAGTCTTCGGCGGGCAGGTCGGCCGCATCCTCGCGCCACAGGTAGCGCATCTCCTCGCCGGCCGCCGCGTTGTGCCGGGCGTAGTCGAGTAGGAACCGCTGTTCGGTGGTCATCGGGCGGTCGGCGAGGCGGACACGACCGACCGTCTTGCCCGTGTCCGTCTGCGCCTTGATGTTGACGAACCAGGGCTCGTTGGGGTCGCAAGGCGAGGAGCCGGTGGCCAAGAACTCTTGGAAGTCGGGGTCCTCACGATCGGAAGCGTAGCCGCGCCGCGTCTCCAGACGCCAAGCCGTGTGCTTGAAGGTCACGAAGAGACGCCGGAAGGTGTCCCGGTCGACCAGTTCCGGCACCCGCTCCATCTCCTTCGGTCCCCAGTTAACCAACAGTTCGCGCGGCACGACCACTGCCGCATCGTCCGGCCCGAAGTGCTGGAGCTGTGCCAGGTCTCCGGGGTCGGTAACGGGCGTGCCTTGAACGATGATCTCGCCGGTGCCCTCGTCCGTATGCAGGGCGGGGCAACCGTCGACCTTGCTGTCTGTCCCGGTGAAGCGCAACTGACGAGCCATGACGCTCTCCCTTCCAGGGGTGTTGATCAACAGCATGGCCGGAGCCGCAGCCCGGTTCTACGGGGTCAGGCAGGGTGCAGGAGAAAACAGCAGCAATCTTCGTGACCAGTCGAGCAAATTCGGGAAAACAGCATACCGCCGGGCAACTCCCCACTTCTAGCGTCACGTTCATGGCAACCAAGGAACAGCAGGACGTCGACCCTTTCGTGGCGATGGAGTCCCTTCGGGCAGCGCTGGCCCAAGTCGGGATCGTGCTTCCGTCGCTTGGGGTGGACCCCGCATCACCCGCGCTGCGGCTCGTTGAGCTGGGGCGCGTGCGCTCCGTCGTGGCCGCCCGCCTCGCCGAAGCACTTCAGCGAGGGGGGCGCGAGTGACCCAGCACCAAAAGCCAGCAACGACCCTCCACCACGGGGAGCTGCCATGGCCTCGCGAGACGCTCGTGATGGACACGATCTCGGAGCGCACGGGCCACCTGGTCGGCGTAATCGAGGAACGCCTCAAGGAGGGTGGGCGGCTGGTCAGCCGTCAGGCGTTCATGCGCCCCCAGGGTGGGGGTATCGAGTGGGATGTACCGCTTTCCCGGATTCGACCTGTTGAGGCAAACGCATGACGACATCTGAGACCGCCAAGCCCTGCGAGTGCTCCAGCTACTCGCTCCTGGTCCTCGTTCACGAGAACACCCAGGGCGACAAGGTGTGGCAGCAGACGACGACCGACTGCACGGCCACGACCAAACGCACCTTCGCTCCCGGGCATGACTCCAAGCTGAAATCTCTCCTGCTCCAGGCCAGAGACGGAGGGCGCCAGATCCGCCGGACGTCCGGCACCACGGTGGTCGACAGGGACGCGGCGCGGGTGGCCGCCGACCTCGGCTGGGAAGACCTCGTCGGGGCCGTCCCCTCCGCGTAGGCCGTTCCGTGCGAGTCTGCAGCCCCGCACCGGTTCACGCCGGTGCGGGGCTGTCGCGTTTCAGCAGGCCAAAGAGCAACCTCGCTGCGCAGGGCGACAGTTAGGGCACGGGGCGCCATCCTCGTAAGCGCAATGGGACCCAGGTGGGCGGAGCTGCGACCATCTACCTGGGTAGCGGAAAAAGATCATGTAGCTGCCTCTGCGCCCCGCATCCGAGATGCAGGGCGTTTTGAGAACCAGTGATCCGACAGGTCTAGTGCTGCCAACTGCATGGCAGAGAAGGCCATCCGACGCCGAATCACAAAACCCCAATGGCTACTGAACCCTGTCCCAGTGTTGCGCAGAACTGATTCACCGGTTGGGCGAGAGCCTGACCGTCTGAGACACCCGGCGATGCGTCGGAAGCAGGGCTTCTCAGTTCAGCCACCTTGCTGTGGCCGAGCTGACGAATGCCCTGCGCATGAGCCCCGCCTCGGTCACCCGTAACTGAGAGGTACCGAGACGTTGGACGGGGCCGTGACGCTCGCCATCCTTGCAATCTTCGGCATTCTGTCGATCTTGCTGTACGCCCTCAAGGGATTCCTTGATCAGCTGCCCGAGTTCTTCGCATCGCTTCGGCGAGCGTGGGAAGCGTGGCAGGAACTGAAGCGCGCCCGCCGGGAAGCCCAGAGCGGGAAGCCGCACGCCGCAGAACAGTGCGGCAGGAGGCTACCGAGCGGCAGGGATCGCAGTCCCAGCCCTCCGCGTAGGTCCGTCCCAACCTACGGCAGCATCTGGCGACCAAGCCGCGGGCCAACCTCATTGACCTGGGGCCGAGTTGCTTTTACACCAGTTCTACGTGTTGCGCTAAACTGAAAGCGTTGAGGGGCCGCGATGGCCCCACTTCGCGGGGGAAGGTCAGCGCGATGCTGACTCCAGACGAGACGCACTCGTAGGCTTGCGGGATCTCATCACGGGTCCGACACGCGCCAAGCCGCAGCGAGAAGACAGTCACGCTGCTCCGGTTGCTCCACCAGGCAGACCTGGTCAGCCTGTCCGAGAACATTTGCGCGCCCGTGTGTCAGCGCAGGTGTCTCGGTCCGAACCGTAGGGTTCGGATCGAGGCTGCCTGCGCACCCGATCCGACCCATGACAGGGAAGGTCAGGATCGGTGGACGGCACCGCCATCATCATCATTCTCGCCATCGCTGGCGTGGTCTCAGTGCTGCTCTTTGCAATCAAAGGGCTGCTCGACCAGGTCCCGGACGTAATCGAGTCGGCCGGCCGAGCCCGCGATTCGTGGCAGCGCTTCAAGAGGCCCGAGCTGCCGCCCCCGGCGGACGACGAGGAGCCGCCCCTCGCCGCGTAGGCCGTATGGAAGCTGAGCCCTGTCCAGTCAACTCGACTGAGACTGGGCTCGCTTATTGCAGGATCGAGGTGCGTTCTCCCCCGAGCTTGACTTACTATCAGTTCTGCGTGTGGGAGGTTGCAAGCTCTCGCACGCAGTCGAAGCCCTTTGCTTCGCTTCTTGTGATCTGCATCCAGATGGTGCAGGGCGTTCCAGGAGGCGCGAGACCGGGATGAGGCAGGCGGGTCGGATACCCGCTGGTCACATTCAATCGATGTCGGCTCGCAAGGTCGCTTGAGGAGCTTCGACTCGCTACAGCTCTATGAAGGACCACCGTATTGCCGAGCGCACCCGCCTCGGCCACTGAGACACCCAGCGTTGCGTCGAGCGTGGGGCTTCTCGGTTCGAGCCACTTCACCGTGGCCGAGCTGACGAATGCCCTGCGCAAGAGACCCGGCTCGGTCACCTGCCTGAAAGGTACTGAGACTGTTGGACGCGGCCGTGACGCTCGGCATCCTCGCCATCTTCGGTGTGCTGTCGATCCTGCTCTTCGCCATCCGAGGGTTCCTCGACCAGTTGCCGGACGTTTTCGCTTCGGCACGTCGTGCTCGGATTTCCTGGCGTGACCTGAAGCAGGAGCAAACCGAGGAGGAACAGCCGGAGGGAGTTCACTCCCAGCCCTCCGCATAGCTCGTCCCGGCCTCCGGTGGCACCACGGAGCGCACGAGACCCCGCCCCGGCCTCCTGGGCCCAGCGGGGACGCGCGAGGCCCCCGGCGATCTCCGGGGGCCTCAGTCCGTTTATCCCTCCGCCGGGCCTGCTTACCAAGTAACTTGCCAACGTGAGTGCATCCGAATGGTTGAACACCAGCGCCTCAGTTTTCAGCGCGCTAGGGACAGTTGGCGCGTTTGCGGTCGGTGGCGTCGTGGTGTGGCGAGACCGCAAGGCCGCCGCACAAAGACGTGCTGAAGACCAGGCCCGCGATGAGATAGGTCGTCGCAAGCAAGCGTCTCTTGTGACTGCCTGGGCCGTGGCCAGCAACTCAGACCACCACCCCCGCAATGCCTCGGGGTGGCCCACAGCGCGTCAGCCTGATGCGGCTGTGACAATCCAGTACAACGTGCAAAACGGCAGCGATGGCCCCATCGCCGATGTGGTGGTCTACGCACCGAACTAGGAGGGTTCGCCTCGCACGAACCTGGCGTTCGGGTTCATGTTGCCTGGAGGGTCGAGCGCCAAGGCGTTGCCGGACACAAGCGACCATCGCAGCTCCGATTTCTACGTTCCCCAGCCGATCCCGGTCTTCTTCACCGACACCCAGGGCATCCGTTGGTTCCGCGACGGACAGGGCGCGCTGTACGAGTGGTCTGGCGAGATCGACGCACGGTTGGTCGAGCCGTGGGCGGTCGTCGCAGCGGAAGGAACGCCCCCAGAGCTGACCCAAGGGCCACCCGGGCGCACCCCGGAGCCGCCCGCAGCCGCATAGGGCCTCGTCGTGGGGTCTTCGTGGCTCTCCCTGGACACAGAGACGCCCCGCCGGGCGCGAGTACCGGCGGGGCGTCTCTGTGCGCTCCCGTGGCCGTCCGTGGGCTCAGGCGGCGATGACGACCTGGAACCGGATAGGAGCCAGAGCGGCACCCCCTGAAATGGGTGTGGGCGCTCCGCTCCTACGACCCCAGGATCGTGGTCAGGAACTCTCCCGTCCACGCCAGCAGTTCGCGGCCCACGACCGGCTTGCCGCCGATGCGGCCGGCGGTCGGGCGGGGGACGAGGATCTGGTGGGTGGCGGCCTTGATGACGGTCTTCGGGTGGAGCCGCTTGAGGCGCAGCTCCTGCGACTCGCGGAGTTCCACCGGGGCGAAGCGGATGTTGGAGCCCTGGAGGACGATCTCGCCGACTCCGCAGGCGCGGGCCAGCATGCGCAGGCCGGCCACCAGGAGGAGGTTCTCGACGGGTTCGGGGAGCTTGCCGTAGCGGTCGGTGAGTTCCTCGCGTACCGCGCGGATGTCCTCCTCGGAGTTGGCGGAGGCGATGGCACGGTACGCCTGGAGGCGGAGCCGCTCGCCGGGGGCGTAGTCGTGGGGGACGTGGGCGTCGACCGGGAGCTCGATCTTGACCTCCAGCGGCGGTTCCTCCTCGACCGTGCCATCCATCTGGGCGCGGTAGTCGGCGACGGCTTCGCCGACCATGCGGATGTAGAGGTCGAAGCCGACGCCCGCGATGTGGCCGGACTGTTCGCCGCCGAGGAGGTTGCCCGCGCCGCGGATCTCCAGGTCCTTCATGGCGACGTACATGCCAGCGCCCATCTCGGTGTGCTGGGCGATGGTGGCGAGGCGTTCGTGGGCGGTCTCGGTGAGCGGCTTCTCCGGCGGGTAGAGGAAGTAGGCGTACCCGCGGTCGCGGCCTCGGCCCACCCGGCCTCGCAGCTGGTGGAGTTGGGAGAGGCCGAAGTTGTCGCCGCGCTCGACGATGAGGGTGTTGGCGTTGGAGATGTCGATGCCGGATTCGACGATCGTGGTGGAGACGAGGACGTCGAATCTCTTCTCCCAGAAGTCCACCACGACCTGTTCCAGGGCCTGTTCGGACATCTGGCCGTGCGCCGTGGCGATCCGGGCCTCGGGGACGATCTCGCGGAGCCGGGCGGCTGCGCGGTCGATGGACTCGACGCGGTTGTGAATGTAGAACACCTGGCCCTCGCGCAGGAGTTCACGGCGTACGGCGGCGCCGATCTGCTTCTCCTCGTACGGTCCGACGAAGGTCAGTACGGGGTGGCGCTCCTCGGGCGGGGTGGTGATGGTGGACATCTCGCGGATGCCGGTCACGGCCATTTCGAGGGTACGGGGGATGGGCGTGGCGGACATGGTGAGGACGTCGACATTGGCGCGGAGCTTCTTGAGCTGCTCCTTGTGCTCGACGCCGAAGCGCTGCTCCTCGTCGACGATGACCAGGCCGAGGTCCTTGAACTTGGTCTCCGAGGAGAACAGCCGGTGGGTGCCGATGACCAGGTCGACGGCGCCGTCCTTCAGTCCGGCGAGGGTGGCCTTGGAGTCCGCCTCCGACTGGAAGCGGCTCAACGCCCGGACGTTGACCGGGAATTGGGAGTACCGCTCGGTGAACGTGCCGTAGTGCTGCTGGACGAGGAGGGTCGTGGGGACGAGCACGGCGACCTGCTTGCCGTCCTGGACGGCCTTGAAGGCGGCGCGTACCGCGATCTCGGTCTTGCCGTAGCCGACGTCGCCGCAGATCAGGCGGTCCATCGGGACCGTCTTCTCCATGTCCTCCTTGACCTCGGCGATCGTGGAGAGCTGGTCGGGCGTCTCCGCGTACGGGAAGGCGTCCTCCAGTTCGCGCTGCCACGGGGTGTCGGGGGCGAAGGCGTGGCCGGGGGCGGCCATGCGGGCGCTGTAGAGCCTGATCAGGTCGCCGGCGATCTCCTTGACGGCCTTCTTGGCGCGCTGCTTGGTCTTCGTCCAGTCGGCGCCGCCGAGGCGGTGCAGGGTCGGCGCCTCGCCGCCCACGTACTTGGTGACCTGCTCCAGCTGGTCGGTCGGGATGTAGAGCCGGTCGCCGGGCTGGCCGCGCTTGGCGGCGGCGTACTCGACGAGCAGGTACTCGCGGGTCGCGTTCTGGACGGTGCGCTGCACCATCTCGATGTACCGGCCGACGCCGTGCTGTTCGTGGACGATGTAGTCGCCCGCCTCCAGCGTCAGCGGGTCGATGGTCTTGCGGCGGCGGGCCGGCATCCGGCCGAGTTCCTTGGTGGCGGTGCGCTGGCCGGTGAGGTCGGTCTCGGTGAGCACCGCGAGCTTCAGCGCGGCGTCGATGAACCCGTGGTCGATGGCGCCGCAGGAGACGTGCACGACGGAGGGCGAGATCTCCGTCAGGTCGGCGTCGAGCCGGGCGGCGATGCCCTCGCCGCCGAGCACCTCGACGGTCCGCGAGGCGAGCCCCTGGCCCTCGGTGACGTAGACCGTGCGCCAGCCGTCGGCGATCCACCCCTTGGTGTCGGCGAGCGCGCGTGCGGTGTCGCCCCGGTACGCCTCCGGGGCGCGCATCCCGAGCTTGAGGGTGTCGTCGTCCAGCTCGTCGTCGGCGGCGAACGGGGAGGTGGACCACCACATCATGCCGAGCTCGCGGGCCCGGTCGCGGACGTCCGCGATGGACCAGAGGGAGGCGGCGTCCACGTCGATCGGGGCCTCGCCGCCGCCCGCCGTGGCCGCCCAGGACGCCTGGAGGAACTCCTGGCTGGTGGCGACGAGGTCCGCGGCGCGGGTACGGACCCGCTCGGGGTCGCAGACCAGGGTCATCGCGCCCTTCGGCAGCACGTCGAGCAGCAGCTCCATGTCGTCCACCAGCACCGGTGCCAGGGACTCCATGCCCTCGACCGCGATGCCCTCGGCGATCTTGCCCAGCAGTTCGCCCAGTTCCGGGTGCGCTTCGGCGAGCTCGGCGGCACGCGCGCGGACCTCGTCGGTGAGCAGCAACTCCCGGCAGGGCGCGGCCCACAGCCCGTGTTCGGCGACCTCCAGGGAGCGCTGGTCGGCGACCTTGAAGTACCGGATCTCCTCGACGTCGTCGCCCCAGAACTCCACCCGCAGCGGGTGTTCCTCGGTCGGCGGGAAGACGTCCAGGATGCCGCCGCGCACGGCGAACTCGCCGCGCTTCTCGACGAGTTCGACCCGGGAGTACGCGGCGGCGGCGAGCGCCTCCACGACCTCGCCGAGGTCGGCGCTCTGCCCGCTGGTCAGGCTGACGGGTTCCAGGTCGCCGAGCCCCTTGACCTGCGGCTGGAGCACGGAGCGTACGGGCGCCACGACCACGCTCACCGGCCCGGTCTCCGGGTCGTCGGCGCGCGGGTGCACGAGGCGCCGCAGCACGGCGAGGCGGCGCCCCACGGTGTCGGAGCGGGGCGAGAGGCGCTCGTGCGGCAGGGTCTCCCAGGACGGGTACTCGGCTACGGAGTCCGCGGGCAGCAGGGTGCGCAGCGCGGCGGCCAGGTCCTCGGCCTCGCGTCCGGTGGCGGTGACCGCGAGGACCGTACGGCCCGTCCCCCGGGCCAGCGAGGCCACGGCGAAGGGGCGCGCGGCGGGCGGTCCCACCAGGTCGACGTGCATCCGGTGACCGTCGGTGGCGGCCTTCACCGCTTCGGAGAGCGCGGGATCGCGTGCGACGAGATCCAGCAGACCGTGCAGGCTCATGGAGGGGTTCCGTCCGGGGTGGCTTCGGGCTTCCCGGCAGCCGGCTGCTGCCAGGAGCTGCGCGCCGCGCCCCAGGGACGCAACGCGAAGGGCCCGACACGTGGAACGGGCCGGGGTCTCCACCCTACGACTCACGACGGACAGTCGCGTGCGCAACGGAGTGGCGGGCGGGCGCTCGGGGCGCCGCGCACGCCCCCGGGGCCGGGAGGTGGCCGGAACCGACCGTGGCGGGGCGGTCCGGGGCGGCCGTAGGGTACGCCGATGGACGTCGGGGGGTCGGGGCAGGTCGCGAAACCGGCCCCGGAACGAAGTCGGATGACGCGATCCGCGCTGTACACGGGCTCGGCGACGGTGTGCCTGCTGCTGGCGGTCGCCGTGCGCCCGAGCGGTCTGCTGATACTCGTCCTCGGTCAGGTGGTCCCCGGGTGGGCGACGGGCGCGGCCCTGATCCTCGGGTCCGTCGTCCTGCGGCGTGCCGGTGCGGCGAGGCGCCCGCCGGACCGCGACCGGGCGGCTCCGCGCCGTGCGGCGCTCGCGCGGTACCCGCGCGTCACGCTGATGGTGCTCGGCGGCTGGCTGTGCGTCTTCGGGGCGCTGACCGACCTCGTCGCGCACTACGAGGTCCTGCACCCCGCAGGTCCGGACGGCTGCACGGCCGTCGTACGGGCGACGTCGTTCCTCTACGCCACCCAGGGCGAGCTGTACGTGGTGGGCCGGACCGGCACGGCCTGGAAGACCTCGGCGTCGTGGTCGGCCGGCAACGGCAACCGCGCCATCTCGTACGAGCTGCGGTGGACCGGGGACAGAGGCACCCTCGCGGTCGGCGGCATCGACGCCGCTCCGGGCACGGACGGTCTGGTGCGCTTCGACTGCGGCTGACGCGTTCCGGTGGGCCGGTCCCGCGTACGCCTCCTCCGCGTAGGTACCCGAATCCGTCCACGCACCGGTCCCGTACGCACGGACCCCAGGACGTTCCGAGGAACGTCCCGGGGTCCCGGTGGTGCTCGGTACGGCGCCCGGCCGGCCTCTCAGCCGTCCGAGGCGATGGCGGCGAGGACGTTCATCCGCCCGGCCCGGAAGGCCGGTACGAGGGCGGCGAACAGGCCGACGAAGGCGGAGGCGATGAAGACGCCGATGATCGTCGGCCACGGGATCTCCAGCGCGTTCAGCCCTTCCAGCGCGAGGAGTCGCTGGGCGGAGGCGCCCCATCCCATGCCGAGGCCGAGGCCGAGCAGGGCGCCGAAGAGGGCGATGACCACCGACTCCAGGCGGATCATCCGGCGCAGCTGCCGGCGGGAGAGGCCGATGGCCCTCAACAGGCCGATCTCCCGGGTGCGTTCGACGACGGAGAGGGCGAGGGTGTTCACCACGCCGAGCACCGCGACGACGATGGCGAGCGCGAGCAGGCCGTAGACGATGTTGAGCAGTTGGCCCACCTGGTCCTGGAGGTCCTCCTTGTAGTCGGCCTGGTTGCGGGGCTGGTAGACCGGGTACGGCGCGAGTGCCTTCTTCAGCGCCGCGTAGGCCGTCTTCTCCTGGCCGTCCTGCGCCTGGGCGAACATCAGCAGGCTGTCGGGGAGTTGGTCGGCGGCGATGTGCTTGGCGGCGGTGGCGCGGCTGATGTACCTCGCTCCGCCGTCGATGCTGGTGTCGTCGGACATGACGGCGGCCACCGTGAGCTTCGCGGTACCGCCGGCCTTGAACGCCACGTCGAGGGTGTCGCCGACCTTGACGTGGTGCTTCTTCGCGTAGTCCTCGCCGACGGCGACGGCGTCCTCGGCGTAGGCGGCGGCGAGGTCGCCGGAGAGGACCTCGCGGTGCACGTCCTGCTGGTAGCTGGAGTCGGCGGCGACCAGGCCGTCGTCGTCCTTGCCGCCGTCGGGGGAGGTCAGGGTGGCGTTGAGGTAGGTGTAGTGGGTGACGTGCGCCAGGCCGGGCACGGCCTCGATGGCCTTGGCGGCCTGGGGCACGATCGGCTGGCCGTCTGCGGTCTGCACGATGAAGTCCGCGCCCACCGACTTGTCGAGCTCGTCGCTGACGGAGGCGACCATGGACGCGCCGACGACCGAGAGGCAGGCCACCAGGGCGAGGCCGATCATCAGGGCCGCGCCGGTGGCTCCGGTGCGGCGCGGGTTGCGCAGGGCGTTGCGTTCGGCCATGCGGCCGACCGGGCCGAAGAACCGGAGCAGGACCGCGCTGAGCGCCCGTACGACGACTCCGGCGAGGAGCGGGCCGATCACGATGAACCCGAGGAGGGTGAGGACCACGCCCACGCCGAGCAGGAGCGATCCGGCGCTCGCCCCGTCGGCGCTCGCCGTGCCCCAGAGGGCCGCCGCACCGGCGCCGGTGAGGACGATGCCGAGGACGGCGCGGACGCGTCCGGCCTGGCCGTCGGCGGGGGTGCCGGCGTCCCGCAGGGCGGCCATCGGCGACACCTTCCCGGCGCGGCGGGCGGGTACGTATGCGGCGAGCACCGTGACGACGATGCCGAGCACGAGGCCGACGACGGGGGTGGTCCAGGCGACGGTCAGGTCGTCGGTGGACAGCTCCATGCCGATGGCGCCCATCAGCTGCATGAGGCCGACCGCGAGCCCGACGCCCGCCGCGACGCCGAGGACCGAGCCGACGATGCCGAGCAGGAAGGCTTCGACGAGTACGGAGCGGTTGACCTGGCGGCGGCTGGAGCCGATGGCGCGCATCAGGCCGAGTTCGCGGGTGCGCTGGGCGACCAGCATGGAGAAGGTGTTGACGATGAGGAAGATGCCGACGAGGAAGGCGATTCCGGCGAAGCCGAGCATCGCGTACTTCATCACGTCGAGGAAGGACCCCATGGAGTCCTTGCCGTCCTCGGCCGATTCGGCCTGCGTCTTCAGGGTGTAGAGAGAGGTGTCGCCGAGCGCCGCCGCCACGTTGGACTTCAACTCGGCGTCGGAGACGCCGGTTTCGGCCGTGACGCTGATCATGCTGAACGAGTCGGGACGACCGAGCAGCTTCGTCTGAGCGGTCTCGGTGTCGAAGTAGACGACCGCCGCACCGGGGTTGGTGACGGTGAACTCGGCGATACCGACGATCTTCGCCCTGAGGTCACCGGCCGAGGTGATGGTGCGCAGTTCGTCGCCGAGCTTCAGGCCGTGCTTGTCGGCGGTGCCCGAGTCGATCATCATCTCGGTGGGTCCGCGCGGCGCGTGGCCCGAGCTGATCTTCATCGAACGCAGGTCGTTGCGCGTCCAGTTGCCCGCGATGGTCGGGGCGCCGGTCTCCGGGCTGAGGTTCTTGTCGTGACTGTCGACGAGCGTCACCTGGAGGGTGGAGACCTGGCCCTCGACGTCCTTGACGCCCTCGGCCTTCTCGACCTGCGCGAGGAGCGAGGCCGGCATGGTCTCCGGCTTGCCGTAGTCCGGTACGGCGTCGGACTCCTCGGCCGACTTGAGGCCGACCGAGACGTCCGGCGCGGAGACGGTGAAGAGCTTGTCGAAGGTCGTGTTCATGGTGTCGGTGAAGACGAGGGTGCCGCAGACGAAGGCCACCGACAGCAGGACGGCGACGGCCGAGAGGGCCATCCGCCCCTTGTGCGCGAGGAAGTTGCGCAGCGAGGTCCTGAAGACGGTCATGACGTCCGCCCACGGGTGTCGAAGTTCTTCATGCGGTCGAGGACCTGGTCGGCCGTGGGGTTGCGCATCTCGTCGACGATCTTGCCGTCCGCGAGGTAGAGCACCCGGTCCGCGTAGGAGGCGGCGACCGGGTCGTGGGTGACCATGACGATGGTCTGGCCAAGCTGGTCCACGGAGGTGCGGAGGAACGAGAGCACCTCGGCGCCGGCCCGCGAGTCGAGGTTTCCGGTCGGCTCGTCGCCGAAGATGATCTCGGGCCGGGCGGCGAGCGCGCGGGCGACCGCGACACGCTGCTGCTGGCCGCCGGAGAGCTGCGTCGGGCGGTGCTTCAGTCGGTCCGCGAGGCCCACGGTCTCCACGACCTGCCGGAGCCAGTCGGCATCGGGCTTGCGGCCCGCGATGTCCATCGGCAGCGTGATGTTCTCCAGCGCGTTCAGCGTCGGCAGCAGGTTGAACGCCTGGAAGATGAACCCGATGCGGTCGCGGCGGAGTTGGGTGAGCTTCTTGTCCTTGAGGCCGGTGATCATCGTCTCGTGGAGGAAGATCTCACCGGAGGTCACCGTGTCGAGTCCGGCCAGGCAGTGCATCAGCGTCGACTTGCCGGAGCCCGAGGGGCCCATGATCGCGGTGAACTCGCCGCGTGCGATGTCGACATCGACGTGGTCGAGGGCGACGACCCGGGTCTCGCCGGTGCCGTACGCCTTCACCACCTGACGTGCTCGTGCTGCCACGGCAGTCCGTTCTCCGGCGCCCCCGTGCCTGGGATTGGTCACAGCCGTCGTCACGATTCACTCCTCCGGGGTTGGGCGTACACCGCCCTGCGAACACGGTGGACCCCCCGTCCACCGTCACCGGCCGCACTCCGCGACCTGATGAATACGCTAGGGAATGACGTGGCCCGATCACGTCGTCCACGGGGAGGACCGTCCCCTTGGGCGCTGGGGGGAGGTTCCCCTAGGGGTTCGAGGAAACCGCCTCGTCCTGGAGACGGTGGGGGTAACCCCCCGGTCGCCCGTCGGCCGTCGCCCGGGGCAACAGGAGCGGTGTGGCCAGGATGAGCAGCCCCGCGACCGTGAGGGCGGTGCGCGGGCCGGTGAGGTCGGCGAGCAGCCCGGCGAGTGCGGTGAGAACGGCGATGGACGCCTGCTGGCCGATCGACCAGGCCGTCAGGGTGCGGGCGACGAGATGCCCGGGGGTGTGTTCGAGCCGGTAGGTGGCGAGCACCGGGCCGTACAGGCTCATGTGGACGATGATGGCCAGCTCGACGGCCATCACGGTGACGAGGCCGACGACGCCGGGACCGACGAAGGCCAGGCCGATCAGCCAGACGGCACGCAGGGTGCCGACGATCCGGAAGACCCGGTGCCGGCCGAGGCGGTCCACGACACGGCGGGCCAGCCGGGAGCCGATGAGGCCGCCGAGGCAGGGGGCGGCGAAGGCGAGGGCGTACTGCCAGGGCGGGAAACCGAGTTGGCGAAGGAGGAGTACGGCCAGCAGCGGCTCGGTGGCCATGATCAGTCCGGCGACGCACACCTGGTTGAGGTAGAGGGGCCGCAGCACGGAGTGGCCCATGATGTGCCGCCAGCCGTCGAGCAGTGCGCCCGCCCGGAGCGGGCTCGCGCCGGTCGTTCGCGGTGCGTCTTCCCGGCCGCGGATCGCGGTGATGCCCCCTGCGGAGAGCAGGTAGCTGAGCGCGTCCGCCACCACGGTGGTGACCGGCCCGAACAGGCCGATCGCCGCCCCGCCGAGCGGCGGCCCGACCGCGATGGAGCTCCAGTTCGTGGATTCGAACCGCGCGTTGGCGACGAGCAGGTCGTCCGGCCGGACGAGGGACTTGAGGTAGGCGCCGCTCGACGCGTTGAAGGCGATCTTGGCCGCGGCGACCACGGCCGAGACCACGAACAGCTGCACCAGACCGAGCCGTCCGAAGGCGTGGGCGAGGGGGATCGTCGCCATGGCCGCGAACCGGACCAGGTCCATGATGATCATGACCGGGCGTTTGCGCCGGAACTCCACCCACGGCGCGAGCGGCACGGCGATCAGCGCGCCCACCGCCGGCCCGACCGCGGACAGCGCGGACACCTCGGCGGGGCCGGCGTGCAACACCAGTACGGCGATCAGTGGCAATGCCCCGAATCCGAGCCCGGACCCGTACGCGCTCACCGCGTAGGACGCCCAGAGCCAGCCGAACGGCCGGCCCAACCGTCTCCTGCCCATGCCCCACGCTCCCCTTGAGGTCCCGGTCGAACAAATCGACGTTGATCCCCAAGAGACAATCGGGCGCGACCATCGCAGGTCAAACAACCGGTCGCCTGGACATTCACAACCATCGGTTGTCTCAGGAAGCCCCAGGAGTGGGTTGGCTCTAGGGTGGGTCGGCGTGGACCTCGAAGCAGTACGCACCTTCGTCGCCGTCACGGAAGCGGGCCAGTTCCGACAGGCCGCCACCGACCTTTCGATCACCCAGCAGGCCGTCTCCAAACGCATCGCCGCGCTGGAGCGCACCCTCGGCGTGCGCTTGTTCACCCGGGCCCCCCGTGGCGCCGAACTCACCATCGACGGGCGGGCGTTCCTGCCCCACGCGCGCGAGCTGCTGAGGGTCGCCGAGCGTGCGAGCGCGTCCGTGCGCCCCGGCCACCGGCCGCTGCGCGTCGACGTGATCGCCTCGCGCAGCGCACAGTCGGGCCTGATGCGCGACTTCCACCGCGCGCACCCCGGCATCGAGCTCGACGTGATCATGCTGTTCGACATCGAGACGGCCGTCGCCGCCATCCGGTCCGGCGCGATCGACGCGTCCTTCCGTGCCGTCGCCGCGCCCGGCCGCCCCCTTCCCGAGGACATCGCCTCCGTCCGGGTCCTCGACGAGCCGCTCCAGCTCCTCACCGGCCCCGCCCACGTGCTGGCGGACGCCCGGTCCGTGACCGTCGCCCAGCTCACCGGGCACCGGATCTGGATGCCCGGGATCACCCCCGGTACGGAGTGGGCCGCCTACTACGACGACCTCGTCGCCGAGTTCGGCCTCACCATCGAGGCGACCGGCCCCAACTTCGGCTCCGACGCCCTCCTCGACACCGTCGCCGACACCCCGGCCCTGGCCACCTTCATGGGCGAGCACTCCCGCCTCATCTGGCCCGCCGGCCACGGTCTGCGCCGCATCCCGGTAACCGGTCCGACGCCCGTCTACCCGCACTCGCTCCTCTGGCACCGCGACAATCCCCATCCGGCACTGGACACCCTCCGCACCCACCTCGCCACCACGACGGCCGGCCACGGCGCCGCCGGGACCTGGGTACCGGACTGGGTGCTTCCGCGCTGAAGACCCCCGTGCACGAGGACACCCGCCGCAGAGCGCGGCGCCCCCCGTACCGAACGGAATGAGACAGTGGTCCCCGGCAGATACGTGCAGGGGGAAGGAATATCTGTGGGCGTCCCGAGCAACCCGGACGGCACCGACGCGGGCCGCGACCCCGCCACCGCCCCGGAGCCGGCGGCGTCGCCGAATCCCCCGGTGCCCCGGGCCGTCGTCGCGGCGCTGATGGTGGCGATGGCGCTGGCCGCCGTGGACGGCACGATCGTCTCCACGGCGGTGCCGCAGATCGTCGGCGACCTCGGCGGGTTCGCGGTGTTCTCATGGCTGTTCTCCGGCTATCTGCTGGCGGTGACCGTCACCCTGCCGGTGTACGGGAAACTCTCCGACACCTTCGGCCGCAAGCCCGTGCTGGTGGCCGGAATCGCGCTGTTCGCGGTGGGTTCGCTGCTCTGCGCGTCCGCGTGGAACATGACGGCGCTGATCGCCTTCCGGGTCGTCCAGGGTCTGGGCGGCGGGGCGCTCCAGGGCACGGTGCAGACCATCGCGGCCGATCTCTTCCCGCTCAAGGAGCGTCCGAAGATCCAGGCCAAGATATCGACGGTCTGGGCGACTTCGTCCGTGGCGGGGCCCGCGATCGGCGGTCTGCTCGCCACGTACGCGGACTGGCGCTGGATCTTCCTGGTGAACCTGCCGGTCGGCGCCCTGGCGCTCTGGCTGGTGGTACGCCACTTCCACGAACCGTCCCGCCCGCGCCCCGCCACGGCGACCCGCATCGACTGGGCGGGCGCGCTCGGCATCTTCGCCTCCACCGCCCTGCTGCTGACCGCCCTCGTCCAGGGCGGGGTCGCCTGGGACTGGTTCTCGGCGCCGTCACTGACCCTGTTCGGGGCGAGTGTGCTGCTCGCCGCGCTGACGGTCACGGTGGAGCGGCGCGCGGTCGACCCGATCGTGCCGGGGTGGGTGTGGCGGCGGCGCCCGATCGCGGCGGTCAACCTGGCGCTGGGCGCGATGGGGCTGCTGATGGTGGCGCCGACCGTCTTCCTGCCGACGTACGCGCAGTCGGTGCTCGGGCTCGGGGCGATCCCGGCCGGCTTCGTGCTCTCGGTGATGACGCTGAGCTGGCCGGTGGCGGCGGCCCTGTCGAACCGGGTGTACGGACGGATCGGGTTCCGCTTCACCGCGATGATCGGCATGGGCGGCGCGCTGCTGGTGCTGCTCGCGTTCCCGGCGCTCCCCTATCCGGGGGCGGTGTGGCAGCCGGTCCTGATCATGCTGCTCCTCGGTGCCTCGCTCGGGCTCTTCCAGCTCCCGCTGATCGTGGGCGTGCAGTCGACGGTGGGGTGGGCCGAGCGCGGTACGACGACGGCCTCCGTCCTCTTCTGCCGCCAGCTCGGCCAGTCACTGGGCGCCGCCCTCTTCGGCGCCGTCGCCAACGCGACCCTGGCGGCCCGGCTCGACGGCGCCGCCGCCGCAGGACTCCCCGGCGACCTGGACTCCGTCTCGCACGCGCTGGAGGACCCGGGCGCGCTGACGGCCCGCGCGGCCGACACCCTGCGGCGGGCGGTGGACGCGGCGGTCGACCATGTGTACCTGGGCGCGGCGGCGGCGGCCGCCCTGGCCCTGCTCGTCCTCCTGGTGGTGGCCCCGAAGCGGTTCCCGGTGGTCGCCGAGGAGCCGGCCCGGGGCACGGGCGGAAGCTGAGAAGCGGGCCGACCTCGCCCGCCCCGGCCCGGCCGCACCTCGCATGCCCCGGCCGCACCTCGCACGCCCCGGCCGTTCGTCGCGCGTTCCGGCCGCACCTCGCACGCCCCGGCCGTTCGTCGCGCATTCCGCCGAGCCGCGCAAGGTCGCCAACTGGCCTATTTGCAGCGGCACTTCGGCCATTCTTCGCCAACCGCTCGCTACCCGTGAGTAACGTCGCCACGATGCCACCAGCAGTCCCGTCCGCGTGCCTTGCAGTCCCCCTCGTACCGGCTCATGCAAGGAGCAGCACCGCCCATGTCTCACGCGCAACCCGAGCCCCGCGAGCCCCTTGAGCTCCCTCCGCCGCCGCCACCGTTCCAGCGCGACTATCTGCTCCCCTGGCAGAGCTCCCCGCCGCCGCAGCCCCTGGTGCCGCGTTTCCCGGCCGCGTCGGGCACCCGCTCGCAGGCGCCGGGCCGCCACCGCGACCTGCGGCGACTGCGGACCTCGTACCGGATGCTGCGCCGGGTCTCGACGGTCACGGCGCTGGGCTACTTCACCGCACTCCTGGTGCTCTCCGCGTACGCCCCCGGGCTGATGGTCCGGGACGTCGGTGTCGGCGGCCTCAACCTCGGACTGCTGCTCGCACTCGCCCAACTGCCCATCGCCCTGCTGGCCGTGGTGCTCTACGAGCGCACCGCGCGGCGCACCGTGGACCCGCTCGCCGCCGAGCTGCGCCAACGCGCGCGCCGCACCGACTCCGGTGTCCGGCCGAGCAGTTGGGGAACCGGCCGATGACCGGATTCGACGAGTCCGCGCAGGCGACGTCCCTCGTGGTGTTCATCGCGGTGGCCACGATCGTGCTGCTGCTCTGCGTACTGGCCGGCCCCGACCGGGACAACCTGGAGGAGTTCTACACCGGGTACAGCAATCTCGCACCGCTCCGCAACGGCCTTGCCATCGCCGGGGATTACCTCTCCGCCGCCACCGTCCTCAGCACCACCGGCGTCATCGCGCTCACCGGCTACGACGGGCTGGTCCTCGTGCTGAGCACGGTCCTCTCGCTCATGCTGCTGATGTTCCTTCTGGCCGAACCCCTGCGCAACGCGGGCCGGTTCACCCTGGGGGACGTACTCTCCCGCCGCTCCCCCGGGCGCGCGGTGCGGATCACCGCCTGTACGGTCACGCTCGTCGCCCTCGTACCGTTCATGGCGGTCCAACTGGCGGGCAGCGGGAACCTCCTGGCGTTCATCCTGGGCTTCGACAGCTCCGGATTCCGCACCGGCGCGATCGCCGCCGTGGGCGCGGTGATGATCAGCTACGCGGCGATCGGCGGGATGCGCTCCACCGCACTGATCCAGATCATGAAGACGGTGACCCTCGTCGGGGCGGGACTGCTCATCTCCGTACTGATCCTGGACCGTTTCCAGTGGGACACCGGTGCGCTGCTCACCGCCGCCGCGCGGCGCAGTGGGGCCGGGGACGCGTATCTGCGGGCGGGGCTCCAGTACGGGGGCGACGACCTCGACATGATCAGCTCGGAGCTCACCGTGGTGCTGGGCGCGGCCTGTCTGCCGCACATCATCATGCGGATGTCCGCCGTCAAGAGCGCCCGGGCGGTGCGGCGTTCGCTGTCGTGGGCGGTGTCGGCGGTGGCCCTCGTCTGCGTGCTCCTCACCGTGATCGGGTTCGGTGCCGCCGCCCTCGTCGGCCACCGCGCCGTCTCGGCGGGCGGCAGCCAGGGCAGCAGCGCGATACTCCAGGTGACCAGCGTGGTCGCGGGCGGTGGGCGCACCGGGGCGCTGATCGCCACGACGATGACCACGGCGATCTTCCTGACCCTGCTCGCCTCGGTCGCGGGGATGACCCTCGCCTGTGCCAACTCCCTCGCCCACGACCTCTTCGCACACGGTCTGGCCCGCGAGGACCGGCCCGCCCCCGCTCCTCGTACCGAGATCATGACCGCCCAGGGCGCGGCGATCGGCGTGGGCATCCTCGCGACGGTGCTCGCGGTCGTGGCCCGGCACTGGAACGTGCAGGCGCTGGCGATCTTCTCGTTCTGCGTCGGCGCCTCGGCACTGGCTCCGGCGCTCGTCTACAGCCTGTTCTGGCGGCGGTTCACGCGTACCGGCCTGCTCTGCACCCTGATCGTGGGCACCACCGGGGTGGTGGTGCTGATGTCGGGCACCAACCTGATCACCGGGACCCCGGGGGCGGTTTTCCCGGACGTGGACGCGAACTGGTTCCCGTACACGACGACCGGGCTGGTCTCGATCCCGGTCGGCTTCCTCGCGGGCTGGCTGGGTACGGTCCTCGGCCGCCGCCCCGCCGCCGAGGAGCGGCGCCGTTACGAGCAGGTCGAGCCGTGGATCCTGGCGGGCGCGCCCCCGGCGACACGGCGCTGACGGGCGGCTCCGTCTGCCGCCGGGGCCGGGCCGGGGTCAGAGGGTGTCGAAGTCGGGGAGGGTGAGCGAGCCGTCGGCGGCGAGCGTGAACCCCGGGTTGTGCGCGATCTCCCAGGCGTGGCCGTCCGGGTCGACGAACGCCCCCGCGTATCCGCCGTAGAACGTCGTGGCGGCGGGCCGGGTGACGGTGGCACCCGCGGCCTCGGCCGTGGCCAGGAGTTCGTCGACCTCCTTCGGCGAGCGGACGTTGTGCGCGAGCGCGATCCCGCCGAAACCCGACGGGCGGGTGTCTTCGAGGCCGCAGTCCCGCGCGAGCTTCTCGCGGTCCCAGAGGACGAACGCGAGGCCACCCGCCTGGTGGAAGACGGTGTCCTGCACCGTCTGCCCCTCCCAGCCCAGTGACTCGTAGAACGACCGCGCGCGGGCGAGGTCGGCGACACCCAACGTGACCAGACTGATGCGCTGTTCCATGGGCGCCACCGTATCGCGACCGTTCGCGCCACGGCTGTCGTCGGCCCGGCGCGTGCCCCGTCGGTCAGGCGGCCGTCACGGTTCCGGGGAGCCGTACGGTGGCGACGAGCCCGCCCCCGGGGCGGGCCGCGAGACCGAGGCTCCCGTCGTGGGCGCGGACGACGCTCCGCACGAGGGCGAGCCCGAGGCCGACGCCCGCGTGCTGCTCGTCGGTGCGTACCCGCTCCGAACCGCGCCGGAAGGGTTCGGTGAGGGTCGGCACCAGGTCGGCGGGGAGCTGGGGGCCGGTGTTCTCCACCCGCAACACGCCCGCGCGCTGCCCGTACCCGGTGTGGACGGTGACGGTGCCGCCGGTGGGGAGGTTGTGGACCACGGCGTTCTGGACAAGGTTGGTCACGACCCGCAGCAGGAGCGTCGCGGAGCCGGAGACGTGCGCGGGCCCGCCGGTGACGTCGAGCGTGATCCCGCGCTGTTCGGCGAGCGGCAGCAGCGTTTCGGCGGCCTCCTCGGCGAGGAGGGAGAGGTCGACGGACTCGCGGGTGAAGTCCCTGCGGTCGCCCCGGCTGAGCAGCAGGAGGGCCTCGGTGAGGTCGATCGCCCGGGTGTTGACCGTGTGAAGGCGTTCGACGAGTTCCCGCCGGTCCCACGTGGGGTCGGTGCGCGCGACGTCGAGGAGCGCCTTCGAGACGGCCAGCGGGGTACGCAGTTCGTGCGAGGCGTTCGCGGCGAACCGCTGCTGCTCGCCGACGTGGGACTCCAGCTGTTCGAGCATGGTGTCGAAGGCGTCGGCGAGTTCGCGGAACTCGTCCCGGCGGCCTTCCAAGGCGATCCGGTGGGAGAGCGAGCCCTGCCCGGCGGTCCGTGCGGCGGCGGTGATCCGGGTGAGCGGCGCGAGCATCCTTCCGGCCAGGAACCAGCCCCCCAGCAGGCCGAAGACCAGCAGGAAGGCAAGGGCCGAGGCGGCTGCCGGCGCGAAGACGTGCAGGACGACGTTCCGGTTGGGGTTGATCCCGAGCAGGCCCTGGTCGTTGTCGGGGAGGTAGCGCAGCACGTACCCCCACACCACGGCCAACAGGATCGCACCGGCGAGGAGGATGAATCCGGCGTAGCTGAGGGTGAGTCTCAGCCGGGCGCTGAGCCCCGGTGGTCTACGCACCGGTACGGCTGGGGTCGGCCGCCTCGGAGCCGCCGGTGTCGATGCGGTAGCCGACGCCGGGCACGGTGGCGATGAGCCAGGGTTCCCCGAGCCGTTTGCGCAGCGCGGAGACGGTGATGCGGACGGCGTTGGTGAAGGGGTCGGCGTTCTCGTCCCAGGCCCGCCGCAGCAGCTCCTCGGCGCTGATGACCCCGCCCTCGGCGGCGACCAGCACTTCGAGCACCGCGAACTGTTTCCGGGTGAGCGCGACGTGGCGCCCGTCGCGGTGGACCTCCCGGCGGAAGGGGTCGAGCCGGAGGCCCGCGATCTCGCTGACCGGGGGCCGGGCGTGGGCGCGCCTGCGGTCGAGCGCCCTGAGCCGCAGCACCAGCTCCCGGAGCTCGAACGGCTTGGTCAGGTAGTCGTCGGCCCCGAGCCCGAACCCGGAGGCCTTGTCGTCGATCCGGTCGGCGGCGGTGAGCATGAGGATCGGGGTGCCGCTGCCGGAGGCGACGATCTGCCGGGCGACCTCGTCGCCGGACGGGCCGGGGATGTCCCGGTCGAGGACCGCGAGGTCGTAGGAGTTGACGCTCAGCAACTCCAGGGCGGCGTCCCCGTCACCGGCGATGTCGGCGGCGATCGCCTCCAGCCGGAGGCCGTCGCGGACGGCCTCGGCGAGGTAGGGCTCGTCCTCCACGATCAGCACACGCATGCCTGAAGCCTACGGTCCGCATCGTCGGCCCCGGCGGGGCGGGACGCCGGGCGGTCCGGGCGCCCGGTTCGGCGGTCCGGTCGCGATGTCAGTGGCGCGTGGGAGAGTCGCCCCCGTGATCAGCGACACCGAGGACGGATCGAGGGCCCGGATGGCGGCAGAGGGCGAGCCGTCCACGTCTGCCGGCGACACGTCTGCCGGCAACACGTCTGCCAGTGACACGTCTGCCAGTGACACGTCTGCTGGCGACACGACCGTCCGCGACACGACCGTCCCCGACACGACCGCGGACGGGGCCGCGATCGGTGGCGCAGCGTCCGCGCGGGGCGACGGGGAGCGGGCGGGGGACCGCCCGCGGCTCCCCCGTTCCTATCTCTGGTGGCTCGTCGGCATCCTGATCTCGCTGGTGGGCAACTCCGTCCTCTACTTCGCGCTCGGCTGGGCCGCGGGCGCGCACGGCGGCAGGGTCGCGGGCCTGGCCCTGAGCGCGATCACCCTCCCCCGGGTCCTGCTCCTCCTCGTCGGGGGCGCGGTCGGCGACCGGGTCAGTGCGCGGCGCGTCCTGATCACCGGCGACGCGGCGATGCTGGCTTTCACGCTCGTGCTGGCGGCGGTCGCCTTCCATCTGGGCACTCCGCCGTGGCTGCTGATCGCGACGGGCGTGGCGATCGGTGTCGTCGACGCCTTCTACCTCCCCGCCTCGGGGTCGATGCCGCGCAGGCTGGTGGACGAGGCGCGGCTGCCGAGGGCGTTGTCCCTGCGCCAGGTCGGCGGCCAGGTGATCGCCATGGGCGGCGGGCCGCTGGGCGGCGCGCTCGTCGGGCTCGCCGGGCTGGCCGGTGCGGCCCTGGTCGACGCCGGTACCTTCGCCCTCACCCTGGTCGTCCTGCTGGCCGTCCGCCCGCGTCGCACCCCGGTCGGACCGCCGGCCGCCGCTGCCACCGCTGCCACCGCTGCCACCGCTGCCACCGGCGGCATCCTCAGGGAGGCCGTGGACGGTGTACGGGTCGCCTTCGCCCATCCGGTACTCCGCCCGGGGCTCTGCCTCACCGGATGCGCGGCCGGTTTCCTGCTGCCCGTGCTGTCGCTCCTGCTGCCCCTGCTCGCGCGGGAGCGGGAGTGGGGCGCGAGCGGCGCGGGTCTGGTGGTCGGGGCGCAGGGCGTGGGCATGGTGGCCGTCACTCTGGCGGTGGTGGGACGCGGCCCGCTGGGACGACCGGGCCTGCTGTCGGCCCTCGCGCTCATGGTGGCCGGTACGGGGGTGCTGGGTCTGGTCCTCGCGCCCGGCGTGCCTGCGGCGGTGGCCGCCGGGCTGCTCGTCGGAGCCGGTAACGGCCTGTTCTCCGCGCACATCGGGCCGCTGATCCTGGCATCCGCGCCGGAGAGCCACCTGTCCCGGGTGCAGGCGGTCCTCGTCCTCGTACAGAGCCTGGCCCTGCTGCTCATGAACAACGTGTTCGGCACGGGGGTCGACTTCGCGGGCGCCGGGGCCGTACTCGTCGCCGCCGGAACCCTGTTGGTCTGCGTGGGGCTCGCGGGTCTGTCCTCCGCGGCGCTCCGCGACGACCGCACGGGGCTGCCGGACCGCTGAGCACCGCCTCGGTCAGAAGCCGCCGGTACGGCCGGTGCGCGCCCACCGGCGCCGGGACGCCAGCCCGGCCAGTACGGCTCCGGCGGTGTTGACCAGTACGTCGTCCACGGAGGACACCCGGTCCAGCCGCAGGACGTACTGCAAGGTCTCCACCAGCACCGAGCAGCCCGCCCCGAGGGCCAGGACGCGCGGTACGGATGCCAGCACCGCCCACCGCGTCGGGGCGAAGAACCCCAGCGACGCGAAGACCAGCAGGTTGCCCGCGATCCCCAGCGCTCCCATGGTGGCGAGGTCCCGAAGGGGCACCAGGCTGAAGCGGCCGGGGACCTGCCCGGCCATGGCGCCCGGCATCATCGTCAGCCACAGGAACGGCACCGTCCCGTGGACCATGCCCACCTCGGCGAGCGACTTCCGCCACGCCCCCTGGACCCCGGCGGCTTTCCGGCGCCACGCCAGGGCCCACGCGACCAGCACGGCCAGCGGCAGCAGGACCAGCGTCATCAGCACCACGCCGTTGAACGTGTCGAAGCAGCCGTGCCACGCGAAGGCCATGCACCTGCGCGCGGGCATCAGGAGCATCCTCCGCAGCATGAACGCGCCGCCGGCGAAACCGAGGACCGCCAGGCAGAGCGGCACGATCCCACCCGCCCGGCGACGGGGCGGAGTTGTGGGCGGGGCGGAGAGGGATGCGGGGTGGGTCATGCTGCCAGGGAACACGGCGGACTGTTGCCGCGGCGTATGCGGTTTTCGATACGCCGGCGATACGCGGAACCCGGGCCGGTGCTCCGCCGCCCGCACGAGGCGGGCGGCGGAGCACGCCCCTGGCCACGGCCTACGCCGCGTCCAGCACCGCCTGAGCGGGGAGTCCGCCGTTCTCCTCGCAGTGCAGTTCCTTCGCCAGGCCCAGGGCGAGGGAGTGCGCCACGGTCGCGTACGCGTCCTTCAACGCCTCGGCGTCGCCCTCGGGTTCTTCCAGCGTGTCCCGGCGCTCCACGTCGATCAGGATGTGGCGGAGGGCGGTGGCGGTCACCTTGTCGCTCTCGCAGCCGAACTGGAGCAGAGCACTGTTCGTCGCGGTCACAGCCATCTCCCCCATCTTCAGCACGGTGAACTTCGAGGCCGTGTCGCCGGTCGCGGTGCCGTCGACCAGCTTCCAGGTGATCCTGAGCTCGACCTCCGGTGTGCCGACCGGCGTGTGGATGCGGCAGAGGTCCGAGTCGGGAACGACGCCCGGGGCTCCCGCGTCCACGGCCGCCGCGGCCTTCGCCAGGGTGTAGTCCTTCCCCGACGCCTCGAACCGCGACTCTCCCGTGATCACTTCCAGCGCCTTCGCCGCTTCGGTGGACACCGCGCCACCGCCGCCGCAGAGTTCCGTCCCCGCGACGGCCTTGTCGGCCGCTTTGTCGGCCGCCTTGCCGGGCTCGTCGTCCTCTCCCCCGCACGCGGTGGCCCCGAGGACCAGCGAGCCGACCACTGCCGCGGCGAGGAGGCCCTCGCGCACCGCCTTACGACTGATCACCATCAACATCCTTCATGTGTCCTCGGCCGTGCCACGGCCTCAGTCGGTCTCGGGGTCGTTGCCCTGCTGGTTCTCCCGGTCGTTGCCGACCCCGTAGCCGAGGAGCATCGATTCCTCCAGGTCCTGCCTGAACGTGCTGGTCTCGGCCACACCGTTGTGGTTCAGGAACTCCTGCACCGGGGACTCGGCCATGCTCTCACCGGCGGAGTAGATCTTGGTCTTCTCCTCCCGGGTGAGGTCGTCCAGCTTGTCGGCGTTCGCGTCCACCGAGTTGTCGGAGACGTCGCCGACCACCTGGCCGATGACCTGCTCGACGGCACCGCTGGCGGTGTCGGTGGCCAGCGGGATGAGTACGGCGGCGGCGCCCACGGCCGCGGTCGCGGGCAGGAACGCGACGCCCGCGGCGACGCCCGCCACGGCCCCGAACTCGACCCAGCCGGACCGCTTGGCGACCGCCTTCTCGTACTCCTCGTGGGTCTTGAGGTTGGTCGCCTCCACCTGGTCGGCCCTGGACTGGTCGAGCATGCCCTGCACCTCGGCACCCACGCGCACGGTCGCCCTGGCGGCACCCTCGTCGATCTTCCCGTCCGCGCCCACCGTCCCTTCCAGCGCGCTGCGGGTGTAGACCTGCTCAGCGGTCGAGACCGTGGCGTAGGCGTCCGGGTGCTGGCCGAGGGTGCTCAGGAAGCCCCGGGTGATGCTCCGCCCGTTCCCGTCGGCCGTGTCCGAGAAGTTGAGGTGTCCCTCCGGGTTGCTGCCCGGCGCGAAGACACTGTTCGGGTCGTTCTTGTCGAGCGCCCAGTTGATGTCGTCGATGTAGCCGGCGCCCATGGTCCCCAGGCTGTCGGCCATCGCCGCGTTGTCCTTGAGCAGACCGGCGTCCGCCCCGTACTTCTCGATGACCTGCTGCATGACGTTGACATTGTCCGCGTCCCGCACCACGCCACCGTCCGGCTGCCCGTCGGGATAGCCGAGGGTCGCCGCTTCCAGGGCGTGCCCGAGGGCGTCGGGCATCTGGTCGAGCGAGCCCTTGAGCTCCTTCTCGTCCAGGGTGTTGACGTCGCCGAAGGACTCCCACTTCTCGTTGCCGAAGAAGTCGAGGTAGTTGTCGATCCCCTTGCCCAGGTCCGCCTTGGCGCCGTGGTTGACCGTGCCGTCCTCGTTGTACGCGGTCGGCGGGTCCGCGAAGAACTTCTTCGCGGCGTCCGGGCTGTTGCCCAGCGCTTCCAGCATGGCGGTGGCCGGATCGTAACCGGCGCCGTTCACACCGGAGGGGTTGAACGGGTTCTTGAACGGGCTGTTCACCACCTTGTTGTCGGCGAACATGTACGGGTCCTTCTGGTGCAGCTGCGCCACGTGTTCGGCGATCGGGTTGAGGAACTTCGCGTCGTAGTTCCCGTACCGCATGATTCCGCCGAGCAGCTGGTAACCGTAGGGCCCGTTGTAGTCGTTCTTCGCCAGCGGAATGCGCTCCGTGCCCAACTTGCGGAGCTCCGGGCCCCACTTGTCGGTGAACTCCTTGTCGTGGGAGGCGCTCGCCAGGTTGAGGCCGAGGTTCTTCTGAAGCTCCTGGACGTCCTTGAGGCGCTCCGGGTCGAGCTTCATGCCGTCGTACGTGTCCGTGGAGAGCTGGCCGAAGAACGCGAGCGACTTCTCGGGCCCGAGCTTCTCGTAGAAGTCCTTGGAGAACTCGACCGACGAACTGTTGTCCTTCAACAGCTCGTTGAGCTGCTGGAGTTCGGTGTGCGTGAGGTCTCTGCCCTTGGCTGCCAGGGCGGCGGCCCGGGCGGCCTCCTCCTGGTCCAGCTTCGTGTACGTCGGGGCGTTGAAGTCCTTGCGGTCGGTGACGTTGGCCGCGAGGGAGTTCTTGAAGGAGAGATCGGCGTCGTTGCAGTTGTCGACGATGAGGTCGATCCTCTTCTGCCACGACTCGATGTTCTTCCTCTCCTCCTGGAGCATCTCGGGGTAGTCGGGGTCGTGACGTGCCGCGTTGCTCTCGGACAGCGGGCTCTGCGCCGTGACCTTGCCGTGGCCGTCCACCCGGACACGGGCCGCGGGCCCCTCGTGGTCCCGGATGTTGATCAGGTCGTCCTTGGCCTTCTTGATGGTGTTGTAGCCGTCCTCAAGGACCAGCTTCACACCCTTGGCCTCGGCAGCCGCGTCCGTGAACTCCTTGGCCGTCTTGTCGATGAACGCCCTGGTGACCCCGGCGTTGACGCCCTCCCAGGCAGCGCCGTCCGCTTTGGACTTCATTCCGTCCGTGGCTTCGGTGGCGAGCTTCTCCAGCTTTCCCGCCATTTCCGTCCAGTCGTCGACGGCCGTTTTCAGTTTCGCCACCGGGGCGTCGACTATGTCCTCGTACTTCAGCATGTGCGCGCTCCCCCGAGCCCTAGTTCATGTATTCCGTGAGCGCGGATATCTGCGTCAGATCTCCGTTGATCTTCACCTCGTCCTTGGCGTTCTGGGCCTTGGTGTAGTCGAGGTGGTTCGAAATCTGCGCACAGGAATCCAGCAACGTCTTCAGATGGATCTGCCAGTTGTCGTGCACCTTCTGCACGGCCGCACCGCAACTGAAGTTCCCGCTGGTCAGCGCCGTCGCGGCATCCTGCGTGGAGGTGCGGGCGATATTGCCCTCCTTCGCCAGCCGGTCCCGCAGGTGATAGGCGTCATTTCCGATGGCCCCGAGATCGTCCCGGTTGACCACCAGATCTCCGCCGCCACCAGAGCCGCCGTCCGCCGGGATGCTGTTGAGCCGCATCGCCGTCCGCTGGGCGGCTGCCGCGCGCAATCCGGCCCATTCCTCTTCGAACGTCACGAATTCCCCCACTTTCGTCCGAGCGGGCCGCTTCGCCCTGTTCGAGCAGCCACCGTTCCGCTCACCGTATCGCTTGCCTCTTCGGTGGCGGCCGGTGCGATCCGCATCGAATGCCGTTCGCCAAGGCCCGGCACCGGGGGTCAGTCGCGCACGGCTCCGCCCGGACGTTCGGCGGCACGGGCCCCGGACGCCCG
>NZ_JBSFVR010000023.1:0-45369 GCF_053592415.1 Streptomyces sp. NPDC002690
GCGGCAATCCAGCCGCGGGGCGCCGTCCGATCGTCTCCACTCGGCCGTGCCCGGTCAGCGCGCGCCTGCCCGGGCCGTGCCGTGCCACCTCGTCACCCGGTGGGGCCTGGCCCCTCCGGTGCCCTCAGCGGCGGTTGTCGCGGCCGTGACCGCGGTTGTCGTCGCGGCCACCGTGCCGGCCCCACGACTTCTCGTCGATCTTCCGGCCGCGGGAGTCGCGCAGCGTGGCGGTGTCGCTGTTGTCCCAGACGTAGTTGTTGCGGTCCTGGTAGACGTCCGTGCGGCTGTCACGACCCACACCGGTGTGGACGCGCACCGACGAACGGCCCGCGAGGCGCAGGTCGAAGCGGTAGGTGCGACGGCTCTCGTCGGTGAGGGTCCAGCCGCGCAGGTTCACGGCCTGACGGGACGTGTTGGTGACGGTCACCCACTCGTCGTTCAGCGAACGGTTGGAGCGGTTGTCGCGGCCCGGGCTGTCGTACTGGATCGTGCCCAGGACGACGGAGGAGCGCGGGGCGGGCTGGACGCGGTCGTGTCCGCGGTCGTGGCCGTCCGCGGAGGCCGGCAGGGCGGCTGCCGCCAGCAGGGCGCCGGAGGCGAGGACAGTAGCGGTGATCCGTCGTGCGGTGCGGGACATGGGACCCCTCGGTACAGGCCCGGACCCTGCGGTCCGGGCGGTGCTCGGCCCCGGCGTTCGCTGCCGGGAGCACAGACTCTGTCGGGATTCGCCGATGGCCGGAAGTCGCTCCAGAGCGCGGTTACACAGTGCAGACATTTCCGTTATGAACGGATGTAGCTCGCACTCGACGCGATCGTCGCGACCCTGCCAAATGGTGCCCAATGCATCGACCCTTGTGTCGCAAGGGGGTGGTCGGCCAAGTGCGCTCCGCGCCCCGTTCGGTGACACCTTGTGTGCGCCCTGTGAAGAAGGTGCAGGAACGTAACGGCGTTTTTCGGTCAAATCGAATGGGGGTCTGTATTTTCCCGACGGGCTCGCTGAATCGTTCGAGGGCAAGGCCGTGTTCCAGTGCGCGGACCGCCGGAAACGTGCCGGTTCCGGCGGCCCGGGGCAACCCGGGCGCGGCCCAGGGGTGTTCCTGGATACGTCGCACACCCGTCAGGGGGTGGCGGGCAGCCTCTATGCTCGCGGGATGGAGCAGAGGGAAGTCCTGAAGCGAGTGATCGGCATCCTCACCGAGGCCGGCGAGATCCAGCGGCTCCTCGAAGAGGACGTGGAGCGCGACGACGTCGACATGGAGGGCAGTGTCGTCACCGCCCTGCTGAACGAGACGATGCCGCGCATCGCGATCCCCGGGGACGCCACCGTCGAGGAGATGGCCGCCCTGATCGGCCGCGAGGTGGGCGGCGCCGTCGAGCAGTTGGTCGGGGCGTTCACCCTCGCCTACACGATGCTGGCGCGGGTCCACGACTCCGGCCAGACCGATGTCTCCTCCACCGACGTACTCCGCGATCTCGCGCTGCAGGCCGAGAGCGGCCCCTCCGGTGACCCCGGGGACGACGCCACCGAGCGCTGATCCACCGTCGGCACCGGCCGCCGCACCGGGAAAAAGCCGGTGCGGGGGTCCGGGCCGGTCGCCGAGACTGATCCGATGAGCACACCGCAGTACGAGGTACGAGCCCGGCACACCGACACCACCGTCACTGTCTACCAGGCGTACCGGCCGGAAATCGGCATCCCCGCCGCCCGCGACGACCGCTTCCCACCGGCCTGGAAGCGCGACCGGATGACCTGGATCAAGCCGAGCTTCCTCTGGATGATGTACCGCTGCGGCTGGGCGCTCAAGGAGGGCCAGGAGACGGTCCTCGCCGTCGAGATCACCCGCGAGGGCTTCGCCTGGGCCCTGGAGAACGCCGAACTCTCCCACTACGTACGCGGACTCCACCCCGACCGCGCCGCCTGGAGCCGCAGCCTCCGCCGCGCCCCCGCCCGCGTCCAGTGGGACCCCGAGCGGGACCTGCGGCTGAACCCTCTCCCGTACCGCTCGCTCCAGCTCGGCCTGTCCGGCGAGGCGTCGGCGCGGTACGCGGACGAGTGGACCGTCTCCGTCACCGACGTCACCCCGCTCGCCCGGGAGATCCACCACCTGGTGCGCGCCGGAGACCTCGACGCGGCGGGTGCCCTGCTGCCCCGGGAGACGCCGTACGCGGCACCGGACGGCACGCCCCGGCCCCGGCCCGCGTGACGTAGGTCGCGGGAGGTCCGTCCGGCGGTGAGGGAGGGGCGGCGGCGGGCCACGGTTTTCGGCCGGGAACGCCCTGGTCAGCGGCGAGCGGGTGTCGGGGTGAGGCCGCATCGCCCGAGTAGGGGTCGGAGCGGGAGCTACTGCTCGGAGTGTCCCTCCGGCTCCCCGTCCTCCTCCGCCACCCCCGGCAGGGTGAAGACGAAACGCGTGCCCGAGGTGTACTCGGTGTCCACGGCGATCGATCCGCCGTGGTGCTCGACGATCTTCTTGCAGAGCGCCAGGCCGATGCCGTTGCCCTCGTAGCTCTCCCGGGTGTGCAGCCGCTGGAAGATGACGAAGACCCGCTCCGCGTACTCGGGCGCGATACCGATGCCGTTGTCGGCCACCGAGATCTCCCAGAAGGGCCGTCGCGCCTCCTCGCTGCCCTCGCGACCCGGATTCGGTATCCGGCGGGCGGCGATACGGATCTCGGGCGCGGTGTCGGGCGCGCGGAACTTGATCGCGTTGGAGACGAGGTTCTGCAGGACCAGGCCGAGTTGGGTCGGCTGCCCGTGGACCGTGGGCAGGTCCTCGTACGTGACGGTGGCCCCGGTCTGCTGCACGGCGACGTCGAGATCGCCGACGGTCCGGCGCACCAGATCCGTCAGATCGACCTGCCGTTCGTCGGTGTGCAGCCGGCCGACCCGGGAGAAGGTCAGCAGGTCGTTGATGAGGAGCTGCATGCGGTTGGCGCCGTCGACGGCGAAGGAGATGTACTGCCGGGCGCGGTCGTCCAACTGCTCCGCGTACCGCCGCTCCAGCAACTGGCAGAAGCTGGCCACCTTGCGCAGGGGCTCCTGGAGATCGTGCGAGGCGACGTACGCGAACTGCTCCAGCTCCTCGTTGGAGCGGCGCAGTTCGACGGTCTGGGCGTCGAGCGCGGCCCGGGCCCGGTCCTTGAGTTCGAGGTCCTCCGCGAGACGGCGCCGCATGGCGTCCACGTCGGTGGCGAGGACCTGGATGTCGGCCGGGCCGGTGGGGACGAGCGCGTGGGCGTAGTCCCCGGAGGCGACCTTGCGGACGTCCGCCCGCAGCCGGTCCAACGGCCGCTGTACTCCCAGCCGCAGGCCCGCGAAGCCCAGGGCCATCACCGCCAGCACCACGGCGGCGATGACGGTGAAGACCGTGTTCCGCATGGTGCGCACGGAGGCCAGGTCGGTACGTGCCTGGTCGCGCTCCGCGGAGATGTGCTGCTGCTGGACCCGCAGGGCGGTGCGCAGCGCGTCGAACTGGGTCCGTCCGCTCTCCGCGCGCTCCTGGGCCAGGGCGGTGGGGTCCGCCGCGGCGGCGATGGGCCGGGCGACCGACGCGTGCCACGCCTCGGCGAGCTCGTCCACCTCGGCCAGATCGGCGGAGGACCGGGTGTCCCCGGACGTGAGGTTCTTCAGCTCGTCCATGGCGGTCTTCTGCTGGGTCAGACCGTCGCGGTAGGGGGCGAGGAACTCCTCGTCGCCGGCCAGGCCGTAACCGCGGATTCCCGTCTCCTGGTTGACCAGCGCCGCCTCCATGCGTACCGAGGAGATCAGCGCGGGGGACCAGCGGTCCGCGAGACGCTGGTTGACCGCCGTGGACCGGGCCAGGGCCCAGGCGCCGCAGCTGCCGAGTGCGAGCAGCACCACCAGGGCCACCGTGGTGCCCGTGGCCAGCCAGCGGCTGGTGCTCCAGCCGGGCCGCACCGGCGCCTGACGGAGATCGGCCGGCCGCGAACCCTCTTCGGCGCTCTGCACGGTGGCTGCCTCTCTCTGGCGGGGGAACGGTGATGATTCGTTGCTCCGGTTACCCACCGGAGCGCGGGTCACCCTACCTCGCTGACAACGCAGGTTGTCGCGGGCCGTCCGCTCCGACTACGGTTCGCCCATGACAGTGGAGACCTCGGCACGTCCCGGGACCGCCGAGCTCGCCGACCTGGCGCGCCGCGCGGTCGCGGACCTGGCACAGCGCCTCGCGCTGGAGCCGGACGCCGTCGTCCCTGTCGGAGACATGCCGGACGACGGCGAACCCCCGGCGGACGAGAACTGGACCGATCCACTGGCCGCGCTGCGCGCGCTGGCCCTCCTCAGCCGGGCGGTGGACGAGTGCGCCGCCGACGCGGCCCGCGCCGCCGCCGACGGGGGAGCCGGCTACCCGCAGCTGGGCAGCGCCTGGGGCGTCAGCCGGCAGGGCGCCCGCAAACGCTGGCCCGGTCTGGTCTTCACCGCTCGACCGTCCTCCCGCCCCCTTCCGAACGATCACCGGAGCCCCCACATGAACGGCCTTGCACCCCGGCGCACCTACACCGTCCTGCTCGTGGAGGACGACGTGGCCGACGCCATGCTCATCGAGGAGGCCCTGATCGAGCGGGGGATGGCGCGGGGCATCAACCGGGTGGACGACGGGGTGTCCGCCCTGGAGTACCTCCGCGACCCGGAGAAGGACCGCCCCGACCTGATCGTGCTCGACCTCAACATGCCCCGCATGAACGGCCGTGAGCTGCTCGGCGTGCTCAAGAACGACGACGAGCTCTCCAGCATCCCGATCGTGGTCCTCACCACCTCGGCCGCGCCCGACGACGTCCAGGACGCCTACACGCAGCACGCCAACGCCTACGTGACCAAGCCGGTCAACCTGGACGACTTCGTGCACACCGTCCAGAGCATCGACAGCTTCTTCCTGGAGACCGCCGTTCCGCCCCGGCAGGATCCCCTCGGCGGCTGAGCCCCACGGGCCCCGGCGCGCGGTGGCGGCGCGGCGGTGCGTACCGCGTCCGCAGTACGCGCCCCGGGGCCGTACCTCTCAAGGAGGCCGGAGGGTTCCGCCCCTGAGGGCTGCGGGACCCGTCCCGTACCCCCTTAGGGTCGTGACATGGAGACCTCTACCGCACGACGGCTCCGGTGGCCCCGCGCGCGCGGCCGATGGGCGGCGGCCGTCGCCGCACTCGTCGTGCTCGCCGGCGCCGGCACCTGGACCGCCGTGGCCGACGACGGAAAACCCGCCGTGCACCGCCAGGACCGGACGATCAGCGGCGACCGGGTCGCCCTGGACACCTCGTACTTCACCGCCGAAGGCGGCGGGCGACGACCCGCCGTGCTCCTCGGCCACGGCTTCGGCGGCAGCAAGGACGACGTCCGCGCCGAGGCCGAGAAGCTCGCGGCGGACGGGTACGCGGTCCTCACCTGGTCCGCGCGCGGATTCGGCAAGTCCGGCGGCGAGATCGGCCTCAACGACCCGGACGCCGAGGTCGCGGACGTCTCCCGCCTCATCGACTGGCTCGCCGCCCGCCCGGAAGTCCTGCTCGACGGCGAGGGCGACCCGCGCGTCGGCGTCACCGGTGCCTCGTACGGCGGTGCGGTCTCCCTCCTCGCCGCCGGGTACGACGACCGCGTGGACGCCGTCGCACCCGTCATCACCTACTGGAACCTCGCCGACGCCCTCTTCCCGGACGGCGTGTTCAAGAAGCTCTGGGCCGGGATCTTCGTCAGCAGCGGCGGCGGCTGCGAGAAGTTCGAGAAGAAACTCTGCGCGATGTACGAACGCGTCGCGGCGAGCGGCGTACCGGACGCCGAGGCGCGCGCCCTGCTGACGGAACGTTCCCCCTCCGCCGTCGCCGACCGTATCGACGTGCCCGCCCTCATCGTCCAGGGCCAGACCGACTCCCTCTTCCCGCTCGGCCAGGCCGACGCCATGGCGAAGGCCGTCGCGGCCAACGGCGCACCGGTCTCCGTCGACTGGATCGCCGGCGGCCACGACGGCGGCGACACCGAGGACGCCCGCGTCCAGAGCCGCGTCGGCGCCTGGTTCGACCGCTACCTCAAGGACGACCGGGGCGCCGATACCGGCCCCGCCTTCCGCGTCACCCGCACCGGCGGTGTCGACTCCACCGACGGGGCCGCCCTCACCCGGGGCGCCGACGCCGACAGCTACCCCGGACTGCGGGGCGGGACCCAGGAGTTTCCCCTCCGGGGCGACACCCAGACCGTCCGCAACCCGGCCGGGGGAAGCCCGCCCGCGATCTCCGCCGTCCCCGGCCTCGGCGCCGGACTCTCCCAGCTCTCCTCCCTCGGCGTCGGCCTCTCGCTGGACTTCCCCGGGCAGCACGCCACCTTCGACAGCGCGCCGCTGACCTCCTCGGTGCGCGTCACCGGCACCCCCACCGTGAAGGTCACCGTCAAGGCCCGCACCGGCGACGCCGTCCTCTTCGGCAAGGTCTACGACGTCTCCCCGGACGGCAAACGCCAGGAACTTCCCTCGCAGCTCGTCGCCCCCTTCCGGATCACCCCCGACCAGCAGGGCAGGCCCCTCGAACTGACCCTGCCCGCCGTCGACCACGCCTTCGACGCCGGGCACCGGCTCCGCCTGGTCCTCTCCGCGACGGACCTCGGCTACGCCTCCCCGGCCGAGCCGAACACGTACACCGTCTCCGTCGACGGCCCGCTCTCCCTGCCCACCGACGCCGGACTGACCGCCGCGTCCGCCGGACTCCCCTGGTGGACCTGGGGACTTCCCGCAGCCGCCCTCCTGGTGGCCGCCGCACTGCTGCTCACCGCGCGGCGCCGCACCACGACACCCGCCCCGGACCCCGCACTCGCGGGCGTACCGCTCCAGATCACCGGCCTCGCCAAGAAGTACGCGGGCGCCGCCGACCGCTACGCGGTCAAGGACCTCGGCTTCCGCGTCGAACAAGGGCAGGTGCTCGGGCTCCTCGGCCCCAACGGTGCCGGGAAGACCACCACCCTGCGGATGCTGATGGGCCTCATCACCCCCGACGCGGGCGAGATCCGCGTCTTCGGAGAGGCCATCCGCCCCGGCGCCCCGGTGCTCTCCCGGGTCGGAGCGTTCGTCGAGGGCGCCGGCTTCCTGCCGCACCTGACCGGCCGCGCCAACCTGGAGCTGTACTGGCAGGCCACCGGCCGCCCCGCCGAGGACTCCCACATGGACGAGGCCCTGGAGATCGCCGGGCTCGGCGACGCCCTCGCCCGGGCCGTACGCACCTACTCGCAGGGCATGCGCCAGCGCCTCGCCATCGCCCAGGCCATGCTCGGCATGCCGGACCTGCTCATCCTCGACGAACCGACCAACGGCCTCGACCCGCCCCAGATCCGCGAGATGCGGGACGTGATGATCCGGTACGCGGCCGGCGGCCGGACCGTCATCGTCTCCAGCCACCTCCTCTCCGAGGTCGAACAGTCCTGCACCCACCTCGTGGTCATGGACCGGGGCCGACTCGTCCAGGCGGGCCCGGTCGCCGAGATCACCGGCTCCGGCGACATGCTGCTCGTCACCACCGCCGACGGGATCACCGAACCGGTGCTCCGCAAGATCGAGGCCCTCGCGGGCGTCGCCTCGGCCGTCCCGACCGAGGACCGGCGAGGGCTGCTGGTCCGGCTCGACGGCGCCACCACCTCCGAGCTGATCACCGAACTCGTCCGGCTCGACGTGCCGCTCACCGGAGTCGGACCGCACCGCCGCCTGGAGGACGCGTTCCTCACCTTGATCTCCGGAGGCTCCGCATGAGTGACGTCCTCACCGGCCCCGGCTCCACCCGGACCCCCGGGGCGCCCGGCTACCACCCCCGCCGCACCCTCCCGCTGCGCGTCGAGGCGATGCGGCAACTGCGCCGCCGCCGCACCCTGCTGATGGGCGGAGTGCTGGCGGCACTCCCGTTCATCCTGATCATCGCCTTCGCGATCGGAGGCACTCCCGGCTCCCGGGGCGGCTCGGCCGACCGGATCAACCTGATGGACACCGCCACCGCCTCGGCGGCCAACTTCGCCGCCGTCAACCTGTTCGTCTCGGCGGGCTTCCTGCTGGTGGTGCCGGTCGCCCTGTTCTGCGGCGACACCGTGGCCTCCGAGGCGAGCTGGTCCTCGCTGCGCTACCTCCTCGCCGCACCCGTACCGCGCGTCCGGCTGCTGTGGAGCAAGCTCGTCGTCGCCCTCGGCTTCAGCCTGGCCGCGATGGTGCTGCTCCCGCTGGTCGCGCTGGTGGCCGGGGCGGTGGCCTACGGCTGGGGACCCCTCCAGCTGCCGACCGGCGGCGAACTCGCCCAGTCCGCCGCCCTGCCCCGGCTCGCCGTGGTTGTCGGCTTCGTCTTCGTCTCCCAACTCGTCACCGCCGCGCTCGCGTTCTGGCTGTCGACGAAGACGGACGCGCCGCTCGGCGCGGTGGGCGGCGCGGTCGGCCTGACCATCGTCGGCAACGTCCTGGACGCGGTCACCGCGCTGGGTCACTGGCGCGACTTCCTGCCCGCGCACTGGCAGTTCGCCTGGGCGGACGCCCTCCAGCCCCAACTGGAGTGGGGCGGCATGGTCAAGGGCTCGGCCGTGTCGGTGACGTACGCCCTGATCCTCTTCGCCCTGGCCTTCCGGGGGTTCAGCCGGAAGGACATCGTGTCGTAGGGGCCACGGCCGGGACGTTCGGGGAAGCGGCGCGGCCGGGTCGCGTCAGGGAACGAGCACCAGCCGGCCGCGTATCCCGCCCGCCGCGAGCCGGTCGTGCGCCTCGGCGGCGCGTTCGAGCGGGAGGGTCTCGGCGACCCGCAGCGTCAGCCCCATGGTGGCGAGCTCGGCCAAAGCGGCCCCGTCAGCACGGATCCACTGCTGGTGGACCCGGATGCCGCGCAACGGGAGCGGGGCCGAACCGCCGACCACCGTGGCGTAGGCGCCGCCGCCGCGGACAGCGGCCAGGGCGCGGATTCCCAGTCCCGCCGTGTCGAGCGCACCGTCGACCCCGCCCGGCACCAGGCGCCGGACCTCGGCCGCGAGGTCGGACGCGTCCCGGCCGACGACCCGTTCGGCGCCGAGGCTTCGAACGAACCCCTCGTCGGCGGGACCGGCCTGGGCGACGACGCGCAGGCCGCGCCGGACCGCCAGCTCGACGGCGAAACCCCCGACCGCCCCGGAGGCCCCGGTCACCAGCACCGTGTCGCCCGCGGAGAGGCCGAGCAGACCGAGGGACTGGAGGGCGGTGAGTCCGTTCAACGGCAGCGTCGCCGCGGCCGCGGCGGAGGCGTCGGCCGGCGCGGGCGCGATCGCGGTCGCGTCCAGGACGAGGTATTCGGCGTAGGCGCCCAGAGACACGTCGAGCAGGTCGCGCAGCCCGATCACCCGCTGCCCCGGCGCGAACGCCGTCACCCCCGTCCCGAGCCGGTCGACGACGCCCGCGACGTCCCATCCGATGCCCGTGTGCTCGCGGGCGGTCATCAGTCCGGCCCCGACGAGCTCTCCTGAACGGGTCACCAGATCCACCGGATTGACGGTCGCCGCTTCGACACGGACGCGCACCTGCCCGGGGCCGGGCTCCGGCAGCACAACCGTCACGGACCCGAGCACCTCGGGTCCGCCGTAACCGTGGGCGACCACCGCACGCATCTTCTCTTCGGTCATCATGCCGCCCACCGTAGGAAGCCCTACTCTCCCTCAGGAAGTACGCACTTCGTGGTGCGTACGGCACCGAAAGGAGAGCCATGCCCACCCGCACGGCCGCCCAGCGCCGGAACGAAGCGAGCATCGTCTACGACGCGTACCTCGCCGAATGCCCTGCCCGACAGCTGCTGGACCGCATCTCCGACAAGTGGGTCAGCCTCGCCGTCAACGCACTCGCCGACGGCCCGCGGCGGTACACCGAACTGCAGCGCCGACTGGCGAGCGTGAGCCAGAAGATGCTCACCCAGACTCTGCGGAATCTGGAACGCGACGGGCTGGTGTCGCGGACCGTGACCCCGGCCGTCCCGGTCCGCGTCGCGTACGAGCTGACCCCGCTCGGCCGTTCGCTGCTGCCGGTCATGCGCGCGATCAAGGGCTGGGCGGAGGAGCACATGGAGGAGGTACGCGCCGCCCGCGCCACCTACGACGCGCCGGGCCCAGGGTCCGCGGACGCGGGCTCGGCGGGCCGAGGCGATCGCCCGACGGCCCCGGACCACGGCGCGGACACCGCTTCGTAGGGACACCGTGCCCGGAACCTGATGTTCCGCCGCCCGGCCCCCTGCGGCTGCTCTCCGTCACCGCATCGAGACTCATCCGCAACCGGTTCGACGGCTCCCGCCGGGCCCCTCGCGCGTCACATTCACAGATGTCGACGACAGGGGGCCAGAGATGAACCACGGCACATCGAGACACCCGGCCGGCCCGGCGCGGGCGGGCGCGGCGCTCGCCGCGCTGCTGGTGAGCGCCGCACTGCTCGCCGGATGCTCGGCGGGCGGATCGGGCGGCCACTCGTCCGACGGCTTCGCCGCGGACGAGCGGGGCGGACCCGTACCCGCCCCCGCGGCCACCGCGCCGGACGAGGCGGGCAGGCAGGAGAAGGGGGACGAGGCCGCACCCGACTACCTCTCCACCTTCGCGCTCGACGTGGACACCGCGAGCTACGGCTACGCCCGTCGCGTCCTCGGCGACGGGCAGCTCCCCAAGCCGGAGACCGTCCGGCCCGAGGAGTTCGTCAACAGCTTCAAGCAGGGGTACGAACGCCCGAGCGGCAACGGGTTCTCCGTCAGCGTCGACGGCGCGCGCACCGGGGGAGGGGCGGACGACTGGTCGCTGCTGCGAGTGGGACTGGCCACCGAGGCGGCCGACGACACCGCCCCGAGGCCGCCGGCCGCCCTCACCTTCGTCGTGGACATCTCGGGGTCGATGGCCGAGACCGGCCGCCTGGACCTGGTGCGCACCTCGCTCGCGTACCTCACCGAGCAGCTGCGCGACGACGACTCGGTGGCCCTGGTCACCTTCAGCGACGAAGCCGAGACCGTGGTCCCGATGACCGGACTGCGCGGCCACCGCACCAAGATCCGCGAGGCCGTCGAATCGCTGCACACGCAAAGCGCCACCAACGTCGCCGCCGGGGTGGAACGCGGCTACGACGAAGCCGTGGAAGGCATCCGCGAGGGCGCCACCAACCGGGTCGTGCTGCTCTCCGACGCCCTCGCCAACACCGGGGAGACGGACGCCGACGCGATCCTGGAGCGGATCGGCAGCTCACGGAGCGAGTACGGCATCACCCTCTTCGGGGTCGGTGTCGGCAGCGACTACGGCGACGCGCTGATGGAGCGGCTCGCCGACAAGGGCGACGGCGACACCACCTACGTCGCCGACGAGGCCCAGGCCCGCAAGGTCTTCGTCGACCAGCTCCCCGCCCACGTCGAGCTGCGCGCCCGTGACGCCAAGGCGCAGGTCGCGTTCGACCGGAAGACGGTCCAGCAGTTCAAGCTCATCGGGTACGAGAACCGGGCCGTCGCCGACGAGGACTTCCGCGACGACGACGTGGACGGCGGCGAGGTCGGCCCCGGCCACACGGTGACCGCGCTCTACGCCGTACGCCTGCGCAAGGGAGCGTCAGGCCACGTCGCCACCGCCACGGTGCGCTGGCTCGACCCGGCGACCCGGAAAGCGCGGGAGGTGACCGGCTCGGTGGAGACCGACGCCATCGACCAAGGGCTCTGGGGCGCCTCCGACGATCGCCTCCAAGTGGCGGCGACGGCGGCCTACTTCGCCGACATCCTGCGCGGCGGAACCCTCCCCGGCACCCCGGGGCTCGGTGAACTCGCCTCTCGGGCGCGCAAGCTGGCGGCGGAGACCGAGGACGGCTCGGTGGCCAGGCTGGCCGATGCCATCAGCCAGGCCGCCGTACTGAAGGGCGCGGCGGACGATCTGCCGACCGCACCGTCCGAGGGCGAGATCGACTGAGCACGGAACCTGCCGGGGCCCGGCGGGGCGGGACGGCCGAGATCACCGGCCGTCCCGCCCCGCCGCGTCACCGCCTCACACGTTCGGAACCTTGAGCTTCGCCCAACTGTCCTCACCCGGTACGCCGTCGGCCGCGTCGCCGACGTACCCGAGCTTGCGCTGCCAGGCGGCGTACGACGCCCGGTCGGACGCCGACCAGGTGGGCCCGGGGCCGACCGCGTACAGGTCGCAGCCCTCCGCCACCAGCCGCTTGCCCATGGCGGTGATGATCGGACTGTTGCGGCCCGTCGTGAAGAACCCGGCCCCGGGGAACGGCTCGTACGGCTCCGGCAGCGGCCCGTCCGGAGCGGCTCCCAGCCGGACGCCGATCCGGTCGCGCATCGCGGTCATCGGGAAGCCTCGCGGGTCCACCTTCCCCGGCTGCCACTCCAGGTGCCCGATGACCGAGCGCTCGGACCACTTGTGGGTACGGCAGATCGCCGCCGCCGCCCGTTCGATCGCCAGCAACTGGGCGGCCGGCCAGGGGTCCTGGCCGTCGCCGAGGTTGACGCACTCGAAGCCGTAGAAACGGGCGTTGCCGTCCGTGTCGGCCTCGTTGTCGGCGGGCAGTGCCGCCGCCTCGGCGATCACCGCGCGCAGCACGTCCCCGTCGCCGAGTCCGGCGTGGTTGGCGCGGCCGTTGCCGACCAGGTGGACGGTGCCCTCCTTGTCGATGACCCCGTGGCAGAGCGGCCCGGGGAGATCGGAGCGGCCCGAATAGCACAGCTCCACCGAGTTCGGGGTGCCGGAAGTGACGGTGTGATGGATCATCACGCCGTTGACGGGGCCCCAGGGGCCCTTGTGGTCACGGTTGTTCGTGCGCCAGCTCTTGTACTCCACCACCTTCAGTCCCTCGTCGCGGAGGGCCTTCAGCAGGGTGTCGGCGGTCAAGGGGGTTGCCATGGTGGTGCTCCCTCGGTGCAACTTCGTCTGCGCGGTCGTACGGGAGACTTGTGCCCCTCCGTAACCCCTCGTGAACCCTCGGTCACCGGGCCGGAGGGGCGCGCAGCCTATCGCGCCCCGCCCCGCCCAGGTGACCGAAGAGCCCGAACCCCGCCCTACCGGGTGGCGACCCGCACCTGCGTACGCAACGGCAGGTCCGCCGAGGAGCGCCCCACCGCGAACTCGTACGACCCCGGCAGCAGGGTCCAGCCGTCCTCCACCGACCGCCACACGGCCAGCGCCTCCCGGGGGACGTCCAGGACGACGGTCGCGGAAGCGCCCGGCTCCAGCGTCACCTTGGTGAACGCCTTGAGCTGCGAGGGGGGTTCACCCGCCGCCGCGGGGAAGGTGACGTAGAGCTGCACGACCTCGCTGCCCGCGCGGGCCCCGGTGTTACGGACCCGCACGGTCGCCCGGTGGCCCGAACCGGCCCGGGCGACCTTCAGCCCGGAGAGCGCGAAGGTGGTGTACGACAGGCCGTGGCCGAACGGGAAGAGCGGCTGCTCGCCCGACCGCGCGTACCAGCGGTACCCGACCGCCAGCCCCTCGTCGTAGTAGACCTGCTTGCCGTCGCCCGGGAACTCCACCGGCCGCTTGGCCGGCCCCTGCGTCTCCGTCGCCGGGAAGGTCTCCGGCAGCCGGCCGCCGGGCTCGGCGTCGCCGAAGAGCATCGCGGCGACCGCGTTGCCCTGCTCCTGGCCCCCGTACCAGTTGGCGATCACCGTCGGGACCTCCGGCAGCCACGGCATCAGCACGGCGCCCGAGGTGTTGAGCACCACGACGGTACGGGGGTTGGCGGCGGCGACCGCGGCGATCAGTTCGTCCTGGTCCGCCGCGAGGCCCAGCGTGGAGCGGTCCATGCTCTCGGCCGTCACGTCCACCACGACCACCACCGCGACCTCGGCCGCCGCGGCGGTGGCCGCCGCCTCGGCGATCAGCCGGTCCTGCCCCGGCTGGTGCCCCACCCGCAGGCTCGCGGTGCCGGAGGTGTGGCGGTAGGTGACCTCGATGGAGTGCGGGCCCTCCGCCAGGGTCACGAAACCGTTCTGCACCACCTCGGCGCCGGTCGCGTACTCCGCCACCACCGTCCCGTCGACCGTGAGCACCACCGCGCCGCCGCCGCTCAGCGAGAACCGGTAACGCCCGGCGACCGACGCCGTGTACGTACCGCTGTACCGCGCCGACCAAGCACCGGTCCGGCCGCTCACCGGGGCCGGTGCGACCGTCCAGTCGAGGCGGTCGGTGGTCGTGGTGGCGAGGACCGTGCCGGTGAGGTCGGCCGAGGCGTAATAGACCGCCCGCAAGCCCGCGCCGAGCGCGTCGGCGGGGACGGCGGGCAGAGCGCCGACTCCAAGGGTGCCGCGGGCGTACGTCACCGGGACGGGCGTCGGGGCGATCGCGGCGCGGGCGGTGATCCCGGCGAGCGGGGTCACCACCCCGCCGTACGGGTTCACGCTCCCCGAACCACCGCCGTGCGACCGGTACCCCGCTCCGGCGGCGTCCCCGATCACCGCCACGGACCGGGGAGCGGACAACGGCAGCACCCCGCCCGCGTTCTTCAGCAGCACGCTGCCCTGGACCCCGATCCGGCGGGCCAGCGACCGGTTCTCGTCGGTGCAGACGACCGTGTCCAGCAGCGTCAGCGGGTCGGGGAGCGGGTGGTCGAACAGCCCGACCCGGTACATCGCCGTCAGCACCTGCACGGCCATCGTGTCGAGCACCTCCCCGGTGACCGCCCCCCGCGCGACCGCCGAGGCGAGCGCCGTGCCGAAGTACGTCGAGCCCGGCATCTCGGTGGTGGAACCCGCCTCGGCCGTCCGCACCGTGCTGTGGGTTCCGCCCCAGTCCGACATCACCATCCCGTCGAAGCCCCAGCCGTCCCGCAGCACGTCCTGGACCAGGGTGCGATTCTCGTGCGTCCAGACCCCGTTGACCTTGTTGTACGCCGTCATCACCGCGCCCACACCGCCCTGTTGGACGGCGGCCCGGAACGCCGGGAAGTAGATCTCGTGCAGCGCGCGCGAGGACACCACCACGTCGATGGAGTGCCGCAGCGTCTCCTGGTTGTTCGCCGCGAAGTGCTTTACCGTCGCGATGACGTGGCGCGACTGGATGCCCCGTACGACGGGCGCCGCCAGCGCCGCGTTGAGGTGCGGGTCCTCGGTGAACGTCTCGAAGGACCGCCCCCACCGGGGCGTCCGCAGGATGTTGACGCACGGCCCGAGCGCCACGTTGTGCCCCTTGGCCGCCTGCTCACCGCCGTACGCCCGCCCGTACGTCTCGGCCAACGCGGGGTCCCAGGCCGCCGCCAGCGCCTTGGAGCACGGCCACTGGGTCACCCCCGTCGACCCGTTGCCCACCCCGCTCGGCCCGTCGGCCAGGATCGTCGCGGGGATCTTGAGGCGCTCGTTGCCCGGCACCTTGCCGATGAACCCGGGCCGGGCGACCTCCGCCTTGACGTTCACCCCGTGCAGCAGGGCGATCTTCTCCTCCGTCGTCATCCGCGCGACCAGCTCGACGGCCTTCGCCCGGGCCGCCGCGGACCCGGGCTGCGTCACGGGACCGACGGACACGGGTGCGGCTCCTTCGACGCTCGCCCCTTGGGGAGCCGAGCCGTTGGTCCCTGGACTTCCGTCCCTGCCCGAGGCGGCGGCCCCGGGCCCCATGGCCCCGAGCCCGGCGGCGACCGTACCCGCACTCCCCAGTCTCAGCAGCGAACGACGACTGACCCGCATGGCCTCTCCCGGTGTTGGATGCCAGGAACGTAACGGCAGGTGGCACGCCGTCCCGGGAGGCACCAGCGGTGACGCCGGTCGCGGTACACCGATGCAGCCATGGGCGACCGCGCTCCCTGCCCGTCGCCTCCACCTGGCGGCGGGCCCCATGGGGTGGTCCATCACCTACATGTTCAGGGTCGCGGCGCCGCCCACGCCGCGACCGATCACCTTCTCAGGTGCAGGGAACGCCGTTCAGGGCGAAGCCGGTCGGCGCGGCGCCCGGCACCCCGGTTCCCTGGAATCCGAAGGACACCGAACCGCCCGGCGAGACGGCCTTGTTGTGGCCGGCGTCGGTGGCCGTCACGGCTGCACCGGTCTGAGTGGCGGTCGCGTTCCACGCGCTGGTGACCTTCTCGTCGCCGGCGAAACTCCAGACGAGACGCCATCCGTTCACCGCCGTGGTGCCGGTGTTGCGGATGGTGACGTCGGCGGTGAAGCCTCCGCCCCAGGAGGAGCCGACCTTGTAGGCGACGGCGCAACCGGCGCCCGGCGCCGGCGTGGGCGTCGGAGTCGGTGTGGGGGTCGGTGTGGGTGTGGGCGTAGGAGTGGGGGTCGGCGTGGGCGTAGGAGTGGGAGTCGGCGTCGGGGTGGGCGTCGGACCGGACCCGTCCGGCAGCGCTCCCCACTGGCGTGCGTCCCCGTCCAGCAGCACCAGGTTCGGCGCGTCCGCCGGGGTGGCGCCCGGTGTGGTGGGCAGGCCCTGGAGGGACCAGTCGTTCGACGGGTCCCAGGCGCCCGAGGAACTGATGCGGAACTGGACCTCCTTGCGGTACGCCGACTGCCCGGCCGGCGCGATCACCGTGTTCGAGCAGTCCACGCTCACGTAGTACACGTCGCCCGCGTACCGCGTGGGGCCGCTCGCCGTACCGCACTGGTTGTAGTTGGTGGTGACCGTGATGTTCGTCGGCGAGACGCCGGGTTCCAGGGTGAAGTAATACCGCAGGGAGGCCTTCGCCAGCGATCGGGCGGGCCAGGCCGACTTGTTCACCAGGTACGCCTTGATCTCGGTGAAGTTGCTCCCGGAGGCGTTCACCGACGCCTGCGCGAGCACCTGCGGCCCGTCCGGCTGCTCGGTCGGCGGGAAGGCGGTGAGCGGGGCACCGCCGTACTCGGCGTACAGGCGGGCGAGTGCGCCGGTGAACGCCGCGTTGTAGTCGGTGGCGACCTCGTTGTTGGTGTAGTTCTGCCGGTCGTCGGTGTAGGCGTCGTCGGCTGCGCTCGGTCCGCCGACGAGGGCACCGTAGAGGGTGTGGCGGCTCTCGGCCGGGCTGGTGATCTGGTCGGTCCACGAGCCGTGCGAGGTGCGGTGGTGCGGCTTGGTGGGAGGGGTGTTGCCGAAGCCGACGACGTAGCTCGCACCGCGGGGATTGTCACCGAGCGCGTAGTCGATCTGGCGCACCGCGAAGTCGTGGTAGCGCGCCTTGCGGGTCGCGTCGCCCGTCAGCCAGTCGCTGTAGGAGAGCGCGGCGAACGCCGTGTTGGCCGCGTACCGCAGGGAGCCCCACGAGTCCAGCACGGCCTCGCCTCCGGGGGAGTAGCGGACCTTCGCGCCGTCCACCCCGGACGTCCACCAGTCCAGCCACCGGTTGGCGTCGTCGATGTACTTCTGCTTCCCGGTGATCTTGGCGAGCAGCACGTACGAGCCGTAGGAGGTGTCGTCCCAGGAGAGTGTCCACCGGTAGGAGCGGGTGGTGGTCTGCGGCTCGGTGGAGAGGCCGTCGTAGTACTGCTCGGCCTTGGCGAGATAGGTGGCGTCACCGGTGGCCCGGTAGAGCCAGACAGCACCCCACACCAGCTCGTCCTGGTACCCGCTCCAGGAGTTGTAGTACGACTTCGCGTCGGTGATGCAGTCGCTGTACTTGCCCCGGTAGGTGTCGGCGAACGCGTACAGCTGCTTCGCGTGGGTGACCAGCTTCGCCGCGTAGGCCGGGTCGTCGTCGGCGAACAGCATCGAGGAGGAGGCCATCGCGGCGGCCGTCTGCCCGGCGAGGTCCGTACCGGGGCAGGAGGCGTCGATCCGGTAGGCGGGCCGGGCCATCGGCATCACCTCGGCCGGACCCCACCACTTGTGGTCGTCTGCGCCGTTGCCCACCTGTCCGTACAGCACGTTCGCGGACGGGTGCGCCCTGACGAAGTAGTCGTTGACGAAGCGCAGACTGTCCTTGAGGTACTTCAGCTGCCCGGACGCGGTGTACGCGGCCTTCTGCTCGACGCCGCCCCAGGCCAGGACGGTGGCGCTGTACGCCATGGGCAGACCGAACTTGACGTGGTCGCCGGCGTCGTACCAACCGCCGGTCAGGTCCAGGCCGACGTCCTTGCCGTCGTCCAGACCCGAGTCGCCGCGCCAGGAGACCCGGTTGTCGGCGGGCAGACGGCCGGAGCGCTGGGCCTCGTAGAAGAAGAGCGACTTCTGCAACGCCTCGCCGTAGGCGTACTTGGGGGCGGCCTCCGCCGGGGACGCGGCGAGCGGTGTGAGGGCGGCGGCGAGCAAGGCGGTCACACCGGCGAGGGCGACGCCCCAGCGGGAACGCCCACCCGACGTGGGACGTAGACGCGAGAGCAGTCCGCGACGTGGGCGCGCGAACCGCCGTATTGCATGCACCTGACAAGCCATGATGTCTTCTTTCCGTGGGGGAGCGTCGGCCATGAGCGGCGGCGCGAGGCGCCATGGGAGCGCTCCCGCGCTTCAGATTGCCGCGCTGTGAAACGAAGCGGCAATGTGCGAACGCGCCACTTCTGCGCCGGGTGGCTGAAACTGTGCGATCGCCGAACGGGTTGTCCGCCCCGGAACGCGCGGCACGGGCAAGTCGTCCGTGGGTCATCGGGACGGGGTGCGGCCACCTGGCCGACTCTGCGCAAGGCGTCCGAAATCAGGTTGGTGCACGGGCGTTGACAGGGCGTCACCCCGCTCCCAATATGGGAGCGCTCCCATCGGCGGGAGCCGGCCGCCGACCCGCACGCGCCCGCCGCACCGCACTCACGTTCCGCCTTCCGCGCCGCCCGCGCGGAACCTTCCGCTGCCCGGACGGCACTTCGCCACCACGCCGGTCGTACGCCTGCTCGACGGCACCGCCCGACATCCACCGACCCGCTCGTGACGACGGACCACCCAGTGAGGACTCTCATGCCAGCACCGCACGGAACCGTCCGCCCGGCCGCCACCGGCTTACGCCCCCTCGCGCGCGGCGCGGCCGTTCTGGCCGTGGCCTCGGCCCTGCTGACGTCGCTGGTCGGCGTCGCGCCCGCCGCGCCCGCCGCGTTTTCGGCGACCGACGTCGCGGACGTGGATGTCCAGGTCAACGCCCAGGCGGCGCTCGGCCGACTGTCCGACACCGCCCGCGGCGTCAACGCCGCCGTGTGGGACTCGCACATGAACGATCCCGAGGTGGCCGACCTCATGAAGGCGGCCGACGTGGGCGCGATGCGCTACCCCGGTGGGTCGTACGCGGACATCTACCACTGGGAGACGCACACCGCGCCCGGGGGCTATGTCGCCCCTGGCACCGGTTTCGACGACTTCATGGGCACCGTCGCCGCCACCGGTGCACAGCCCATCCTGATCGCCAACTACGGCTCGGGCACGCCCGAGGAGGCGGCCGGCTGGGTCAGGTACGCGAACGTCACCAAGAAATACGGTGCGAAGTACTGGGAGATCGGCAACGAGATCTACGGCAACGGTCATTACGGCAGCGGCTGGGAGCAGGACGACCACCAGGACAAGAGCGCCCAGGAGTACGCCCGCCAGGTCCGCGCCTACGCCACGGCCATGAAGGCCGTCGACCCGACCGTCAAGATCGGCGCGGTCCTCACCGCTCCGGGCGAATGGCCGGACGGCGTGGTCGGCGAGGGAGACCCCGGCGACTGGAACAACACCGTGCTGCCCGAAGTGGCCGACGTCATCGACTTTGTGAGCGTCCACTGGTACGCGGGTGGATCCGACACCACCGCGGCGGACGCCTCGGCCAGGCTGGCCAGGCTGCCCGGTGAACTGCGAGAGGTGCGCAGCCAGCTCGACCGGTACGCGGGGGCCGACTCACCCGGCATCGGTATCGCCCTCACCGAGATCAACACCAACACGGGTGGTGCTCGGCTCACCGCCCGCCCCAACGGACTCTTCGCCGCCGACGCGTTCATGACGGCCCTGGAGAACGGCGTGTTCAACGTCGACTGGTGGAACACCCACAACGGCGTCGGCCAGATCACGACCGTCGACGGCGAGACGGACTACGGCGACATGGGGATGCTCTCCAGCGGCGCCTGCAACGGCGACGTGTGCGAGCCGGCGCCAAACACACCGTTCCACCCCTACTACGGCATGAAGATGACCAGCGAACTGGGCACCGAGGGCGACACCATGGTCGCCGCGGCGTCGTCCGCGCAGGACGTCTCGGCACACGCGGTTCTCCGTCGCGACGGGCGGCTGAGCGTCCTGCTCGTCAACAAGAACCCGGAAGCCCGGACCGTGGACCTCGCATACGCGGGCTTCACTCCGGCCGCCACCGCGCCCAAGGCCAGCCGCTACGCACCGGGCGACAGCGACATCACCGCGCTCGCCGCCGGGGAGGCGTCCACGTCCCGGGTCACCGTGCCGGCGTCCGCCCTGCTCACCATCACCCTCGAACCGCGAGCCGGCACCGGTCCGGGAGCCTCGGCCGCCGGAACCCCGGCCACCCCGAAGCTGGAAGGGGTGACCGACACCACCGCGCGCCTGTCCTGGAGCAGTTCGACGGGCGCCGCCCGCTACCTGGTCCAGGAGCGCGACGGCGCGCACACCTACCTGATCGGTGAGACCACCGGCACCTCCGTGACCCTGCGGAACCTGCCCCCGGGCAGCACCCACACGGTCAACCTACTGGCGGCCGACGCCTCGGGGCGGCTCTCCGGAGCGTCCTCCCCGCTGACCTTCACCACCGGCGTCCCGTCGAACGCGGCCTGCGCGGTGACCTACCACCGTGACACGAGCTGGGGCAACGGCTTCGTGTCCACGGTCACCGTCCGCAACCTCTCCGACGTGCCGATCACCGGCTGGACTGTCGACTGGGACTGGCCGACCGGGACCCAGACGGTAGGTTCCGGCTGGAACGCCACGTTCTCCCAGACCGGCTCACACGTGCGGGTGACCGCACCCGATGGCGCGGGGCCGCTGGCCGCGGACGGCGGCTCCACGGCCTCCTTCGGATTCGTCGGCGCCAACGACGGGCCCAACCCCGACCCGACGGCCTTCCGCCTCAACGGCACGGTCTGCTCCAGCGGGTGACGCCCGGTCCGCCCGGGACGAGGGGCCGCAGGCCTCCTCCCCGGGCGGACCGTCCCTCCGCGTGGGCCCGCTCCTCGGCAGATGGGGCCCCGCGGCAGGGGCGTCCTCGGTCACCGGGAAGAAACCGGTGACAGCCGTACAGCCCCGGTGTCCGACCTTGATCGCAGAGGGGGTGCCGGGGCTTCGCCGCCTCCACCGAAACCCTTCCTGAACAGCGAAAAGCCCTCCCGATGGGGAGGGCTTTCGGCGGTGCCCCCGGCAGGACTCGAACCTGCGGCCAAGCGCTTCGAAGGTGCTTGGCCGGACCGGCGGCGCATGCTGCCTCAGCTGGCGTTGTCCGCCTCATGGTGGTGGGCGTGCAGCGCCTTCGGCTCGTATTCGGCACGAGGCATGTGACGGGCGTCGGCTGAAGCCGCGTGCTCGGGGTACCCGCCTGAACATGCTGGCTCTGAGCACCTATCGGTCCTACCACGGCACAACGACGGTCTGGGCCTTTGTCGTTGCCATCCTCATCGGGGTCGTGGCGGTCTGGTACTTCCGACGTCGAAGGTAGGCGCCCGACCTGTTGCCACGGACCCGGCGGGCCGCTACTGCCGATTGATGGGGATCTCGTAAACGATCTCGCAGTGCGCGACCGGCACCACGATGTCGGCGGTCTCGACGGGCCGGCCCTGGTCGCTGTAGTACGTCCGCCGGATGTGCGTCACGTACGCGCCGTTCTGGATGCCGAGGAGTGACGCCTCCTCCGCGGTCGCCCCGCGCGGCTCCGGCTGTTCCACCGCGTGCCCAACGGTGATGCCGATGACGGCCATCCGGTTCACCACTCCGACCCCGGCGTGCGGGCCTCCCTCGGGGAGGACGACGAGTGTGCCGACCGTGAGTTCGTACGGCTCCCAACTCGTCGACAGCTGCACGGGTCGGCCGTTCGCCAGGAACTCGTACACCGTCCGGACACACAGATCACCCTCGGCGATCCCGAGACGCGCCGCGATGTCCGCCGGCGCCGGGACCTTCACGTCGGACCGGCTCTCCCAGTCGCTCTGCCTGCCCACGGCCTTCATGTCCGCCCGGAACGGCGAACCGTCAGGCTGCTCGCGCGCCGAGGAGCGAACCATCCGCACGCGTTCCCGGGGCTCGGCCACGTAGGTGCCCGATCCCGCGCGGCCCTCCAGCAGGCCCTGGGAGATCAGTAGTTCCTGCGCCCGGCGCACCACGTTCTCGCCCACGCCGTACTCCTGGCCGATCTGGGCGCGGGACGGCAGGCGGTCTCCTGGCTCCCAGACGTGCTCTGCGATCCGCCGCCGCAGCTCGTCGGCGATGCGGAGATAAGGCGCTTGCTCAGGCATATGGAAAATCTAGTCCATGGAGGGCGGTACCCCTCCATGGCTTTAGATGGCACTGACGAGGGCGAGCCTCAGAGATCGTGGTCCCAGCGCCGTGCCTTAACGGGCAGGTCCTCAGACTGCCCAAATCGCCGGAGGTCTACGAACTAATGCCCTCTCACCCGAGGCAGTTCTAGCGTCGTTTGGGCGCCCGGTGACTCCCTAGCGCAGATGGCTCAGGATCCTGCCCCGCAAGGCAGTGCCTCGGTTAATCCTGCTAATTCGGTCGTTAATTCCGGACCGAACCCGACGGTAGTACTCAGCGGCGTCAGGCATTGGATCTGCCGTCCGTGTCACGTCATCTACTTCGTCGTAGAACGATTGGACGCTAGATGACACCGCTCCTGGGTCGAGTTTGGCTGACTCGACCACCATGATCTGGTATAGCTCGACTAGAAGCGTCAAAAGGTCGGCCTTTTGCCAGGTCCGCGACCGTTCTGGGAACTTGCATTCCTCAATAAACTTCATAATGAAGGTGAGGTTTTCGGAAATCACATGCTGTTGAGGGAAATCATCGTTGAAGCGCTCAAGGAACTCTTCGTGCCTGTCGTCCCGGTTGAAATATCCCGAAATGCACGAGATTACGAGAGTGAGGGCGTAGCCGATGTCGTTCATTCGGCGGCCGTCAAGCGACGAAAATACCCTGTGGTCAATAAAGAAGCTCCTGGCGGCAACCTCTTCGGCGAACTTCTTGAACGCCCCATCGAAGCGCGAGTTGTTCACCTCCATTGCATTTAGGGAATAGTTCGTTGAGTTGATTCTGTGAAAAATTTCTCTAGTTTCATCCTCGCTGAGAGGGCCCAGATCGCGCACCACGACTTCGTACTCCAGGAATGCGACCTTTTGGTCTCTGTTCAGCTCCTGATAGCGAGGAACTCCGCCCTGACCAAGTCGAAGGCTCGAAGAATCTGTGAAGTACTCGTACAGGGTGGTGATTCGTTGCTGACCGTCTACGATCAGTTCGGTGCCGTCGCCAGTGTCGGGGTTTACTTCTCCGGCCGAAAGGAAGATTTCAGGGAAGGGCAGACCGTCTAGAACGGTTTCCAGGAACGCCGCCTTGTGCGCATTGGACCATACGAGGCGTCGTTGGAAGTGTGGATTGGGTACCAGCGTCTTATCTCTGATTCCAGTCAGGAGTAGCCTTAGACGCTTGTTGGTGGCCGAAGTCTGCATCTTTTTCACTGGTCCCCCGCGATGTTCCTGCATGCCGCCACTGAGTTCATCTGGTATTTAGTAAGGAAAGTCATATCGTGATAGATCGCTGCAGCGATCTTGTATGGACCGTAGCGCCGACTTACCTGAATGGATCGGAAAAATTCCCACCAGGCCTCGGTAAACTCGAAACTTGCACCACGAGGAAGCTTGTCTGGGCGAATCCACCCCCAGGCGAGGTACTTCTCGAACTGCTGCCTGTCCGGCCAATAGGCGCCCGACTCCATATATTCATGCGTCTCGTGCCAAACTTTTTCATACAAATCGTGACTGACGATCGCGACATCAATATCTGATGTGTCTCCGAAAATGCGATACCGCTTAGTTGGCGAGATGCTGAACCCCAGTTTCGCGGATCCTACAACAAAGATGTCCTGGTGGACCTTCAATGAGAATTCGTTCGCGATCTCTTCTTTCAGGCTGTAGTGGTCATCCTCGCTTACCGCGAAGCAGGCGCCATGCAAAATATGGGCATCGACTATTCGTCGATCACTGAAATCTGACGAGAGTGCATCTTTGAATTTTTCAAGACGCCTATCCGCCTCCTCTTTCGCCAAAGTGATTCCTCTCCCCCCAGCGCCATCCTGTCCTTGCTTTAGGATACCGGGGCATGGACAGTGTGGCGGCCCAACTGGCTTCCGTTGCCCGTAGATGTGTGCAGGTCAGTCTCGGTGGTGTCCGCGACCGGACATCGACAGCGACGGACGGCTGCAACCTGATTGGACCCCTGAAGTGCTGTCGCGCGGCCGACTCGCTAGGAGTAGCGAAGCTACTGGAGGCCGTGGAGGCGTCAACTGAGGTCGGTGGGCGGCAGAGGCGAAGGTCAGAGGGCCAGGTACAACGAACCCAGACGGTCTTGAGAGTTGTCGTAGCAGCGATGCCACCGTGGGTTCGAACCTCACATCCACCACACGGGAATGGCCTCTGGCCAGGTGAACCGGTCGGGTTAGTTACAAACGCGCTGCCCGTCGACCCTTCTGGTTGCCTGTCAGCTCCCAGTCGATCGTGCGCAGGGGGCAGTAGAGAAGGTCTTATCCGGCTCGCCCGGCGAAGCGGCTCCAGCGACGCCATGTTGACAGCCCAACTGCCGGATTTTCATACGCACCTGCGCAGGTGCTGTGGGTCGCCTGCATGCAGTATGTCGAGGGTCCTTGTCTGACCACTGGAGGTGGCCTGACGGCTCGTGGGCCTCCTAGGGCACCGTTCGTGAGATGGCCGATTGAGTCATTTTGGCCCGTATCCGACTCGGTCACCCGCAGAACCCCGGTGACAGCCGTACAGCCCCGGTGTCCGACCTTGATCGTAGAGGGGGATGCCGGGGCTTCGCCGCCCCCACTGAAACCCGCCCTGACCAGCGAAAAGCCCTCCCGAGGGGGAGGGCTCTCGATAGTGCCCCCGGCAGGACTCGAACCTGCGGCCAAGCGCTTAGAAGGCGCTTGGTGCGTTGCGGCCCGCACGCTGTCTGACCTGCTGCTCAGCGTGGCTGTCTCGCCCTTGCGACGGGTCTTCGGCACACATTCGACTGGCGCCCACGATCGGCTCCGCTCCTCCGCGGCCTCCGACCCGTCGGGGTCTACTGCCGATTGATCGGAATCTCGTAGACGATCTCGCAGTGCGCGACCGGCACCACGATGTCGGCGGTCTCGACGGGCCGGCCCTGGTCGCTGTAGTACGTCCGCCGGATGTGCGTCACGTACGCGCCGTTCTGGATGCCGAGGAGTGACGCCTCCTCCGCGGTTGCCCCGCGCGGCTCCGGCTGTTCCACCGCGTGCCCAACGGTGATGCCGATGACGGCCATCCGGTTCACTACTCCGACCCCGGCGTGCGGGCCTCCCTCGGGGAGTACGACGAGCGTGCCGACCGTGAGTTCGTACGGCTCCCAACTCGTCGACAGCTGCACGGGGCGGCCGTTCGCCAGGAACTCGTACACCGTCCGGACGCACAGATCACCCTCGGCGATACCGAGACGCGCGGCGATGTCCGCCGGCGCCGGGACCTTCACATCGGACCGGCTCTCCCAGTCGCTCTGCCTGCCCACGGCCTTCATGTCCGCCCGGAACGGCGAACCGTCAGGCTGTTCGCGCGCCGAGGAGCGAACCATCCGCACGCGTTCCCGGGGCTCGGCCACGTAGGTGCCCGATCCCGCGCGGCCCTCCAGCAGCCCCTGGGAGATCAGTAGTTCCTGCGCCCGGCGCACCACGTTCTCGCCCACGCCGTACTCCTGGCCGATCTGGGCGCGGGACGGCAGGCGGTCTCCTGGCTCCCAGACGTGCTCTGCGATCCGCCGCCGCAGCTCGTCGGCGATGCGGAGATAAGGCGCTTGCTCAGGCATATGGAAAATCTAGTCCACTAGCCCTAATCTAGTTAACTAGCTTCACTCAAAGTGATCGCTGTTAACGGAGGCTGCCTGTGCCCAGCTCGGGAGTAAGTGCGGCGTCGATTGCTGCTCGGCTGTCCGCCCTCGGGCTGCGCCCACGCGTCAAGGAGCACGCCCGCTACACGGCGGTCGAAGCGACGATCCCCGAATCCCTGCCGGCCGAGTCCTGGGGCGAGGTCCTGGCGGCGGTGGGCGAGGCGGACCGATTCGGCCTCCTCGCCACCAGTTCGAACGGCCGCACCCTCTGGGCGGTCGTACGCAAAGCGGTCCCCACGACGGGCTATGTCGGGGGACCGGGCTATCAGCGATAGGAGCTGAACAGCATGTTCAACCGTATCCGCCGTGCCCTCTCGATCACCAGAGGCGGGCACGCGTTCAGGGGGCGGCATCGTCGGCCGGAAGCACCCACCCGGCCGACGGGCGGGACCGCCGCGGCGGCACCCGCTCACGCGCCGAGGGCCAACCAGGACTCGGACGTCGACAGCGGGCGTCACCGGTACGCCCTCGCGGGGGAGGACTCCGCGCTCGTCCGCCCGTACGTCTTGGCGGCCTGGGAGAAGCGCACGCAACCTCGATCGCTATTCGTGGCCCCCCACCTGTCCGCCGCGGCCTGGTCGTCCCTCACGGGGGCGTCCTGATGGCTCCTCCTCGCCTGCGGAGCGTTCTCGCGTCGATCGAAGCCCCTCCCTACCGATCGGCCACCTGCCGGATCGGCACCCACGACGCCTGCACAGAGTCCCCGGTGCTGCTCGCACCCATCGCCCTCCCCTTGGTCTACGAGGTGTGCACTTGCCCCTGCCACGCGTCCCCCAGCAGGCCCGCACAGACGGAGCCCCAACGGTGAGGGGGCATGGAGCCGGGCGACTCCTGGCGTCACATGCGGACATCACCTCGACCACCGTCCTGTGCGGAGACATCATCCAAGTCGGAGGGCGGGCTTGCCGCGTGACCAATCTCCGCCAGTTGCCCCACGGAGCCAAGCAACTCCTTCTCGACTCCGGCGAACTCCTGACGATGCACCTGCGGACCCGTTTCGTCGCCGTACGCATGATGAGAAGGCGGTGACCCGACGATGCCCTTCCGCCATCGCGAAATCGCCGACGATCTACGGCAACAGATCACGACCGGCCGTCTCGGTCCCGGCGAACGCCTCTCCTCCGAGCCGGCGTTGGCCGCGCAGTATTCGGTGAGCACGGGAACCTTGCGGCGCGCTCTCTCCGTGCTCCAAGGGGAAGGACTGATCGACAAGTTCCACGGCCGAGGCAACTTCGTTTGCCGTCCTCTGCGCAGGTTCATGTATGTCGGAGGGTGGGGGACGTTCGACCCTTGGACCGCCGCGGACGCCTCGCTCCGAGTCACCGTTCGCACGGCCACGGTTCCAGCACAGGGGCTTCTGGCTGGCCTGCTGGACGTACCCACGGGCAGCTCCCTCACGGAGTTCGTCTGCATCAGCCACGAGGGGGCGTCGCCACTCGGCCTGGCCCGGATATACCTCCCGCACGACCTGGCCCCCGCCGGCCTTTTGGGCGAGGCGCCCTCGTACGAGCAGACGGCCAAGAGATTCGCCGTCTTGAGCTCATCGCCGGCCGAGGTCCGCGAGACGGTCTGCGCCCGCCCTCCGACCCTCGATGAGGTCTCGGCGCTGCGGATCAGTCCCACCGCTGCAGTCCTCGCGATCACGCGCACCGCCACCGACTCTGCTGGACGCGTCGTGGAAGCCGCGCTCCTGGCCTTCCCTGGAGACCGTACCGACGCGGTCTTCATTCCCCACCATGCGTCCATTGAAAGGCAATTGCTGTCGTGACAGACCAGATCGAGCTACGTCTTCTCCCGTGGTCGAGCCCGGAAGGGAAGCCCTGCTACCTCAGTACCGACGACAGCGACAGCTACATGTCCCGCTTGGCGGACGAGATCGAAGCGGACCAATTCGACGTGGCCCTTGAATTGCTAGAGGAAGCAATTGAATCTCTTGCCGATGATGATGCGCGTCCGGAGGTGGTGAAGCGCCTGGCGCAGCAACTGACCGAAGTGCTGCGAGACGTCCTCCGTGTGGCTGCCAGCCGTGGCCACTTGCTGGCGCTGTGTGAACCCAACTCTCTCTAAACGGAGCAGCCCACATCGGCGAAAGCCGATCCCAGCTGGTCAGATTTTAGATGTGTTGGTAGTTGGCGAGAGTCCCTAACTGATCACGGTCAGGGACCCTCGTGCTCGTTTGTAAACGAAAGAAAATCGCTAGCATTCGCCTGCCAGAGGTCTCCGCCCCAGATCTGGCCTTAGTCCGCTTTCACTATCAGGGAGAGGTCGACGCAGTAGCCGTACTCGGTCAGCTCAAAGAGGCACGGCGGTTAGTGTTCACCGCCCCTTGAACCTCGCTGATCACCTTAGCCAGGTTGGCTTTTCGCAATGGAGGTAAACCGGGTGGAAAGGTGGCGCTAACCCAGATTGCGTCAGCCAGCTGACCGGATGCTAGCTGTGTCCTCTGAGCTTCGTGGATGATTTGATCATCCTTGGTACTTGCTTAGTCGCAGTATTATCCCGGTTGTTCCCCATTATCGATGATGATTAGAATGCAGCAAGGGGTGGTCCCGCTCTCTCATTCATGCCGCTGAACTGCGTTTGGTGCCGGTAATCGTCGGCGCTCTAGTTGCCTGAGGGTTGGATTCGAGACTGCTGTACCTCTAAACGGTTAGAGCTCTCGGCCAAACGGACACGGCCGTATCAAGTAGTTCCTTCATTCGTGCATTCGATGCTGCATTGCTCCATTGACTCAAGCTTATCTGCTTTCGTAGGGCAAGATCTTTGTCGTTTGCCCACTCCGCTAGCTTGGGTGCCTTACCTGAAAAGTCGCTAGGTAGTGCGCTGTTCACCTCCATGGGTAGGAGCATGAGGTTGCCCAGCTTCCCCACCCAAAGGTTCTGGTTGGAATTGATTGACTTGCCACCCTGGGGCTCGATGTGCTCCAGGGTCAAAATTTGATTGCGTGAGAGTTTCGACGAGCCCCAGAATTCGTCGATCTTCTCTAGTGTGTGACGAACACGATGAAGATCTTGTGGTCGCTGAGTGAAGTACGTCAGCTTCTTAAGTCCTTCTTTGAATTGTGCGTCGGTGGGCATCAGGGAATTTGCATCGCGCTTGAATTGCTCAAGAGCTTTAAAGATGTCGCCTGCGGTAGTCGCGGCATCTACTGAATAGGCAGCTCGTCGGTATGCTCGACGGATTGTTGAGGTCGAGGGGCGTTGGGAAATAGACCATCGAAACTGGAGATTCTCGATTGCCTTCAAGAATTCCACAAGTCGAGCATTGGTAATCTTACGGCCGGCTCCATGGATATAGTTCCGAAGCAACGAGAAGAGGAGGTTCAAGGGCAGGTTTGATCCCGGTGCCAGGCAGCCGTACAGCGAGCGGTCGATGGCTGCAAACCGATCGGTCCGCCAACGTTCTGCGGGAACCAAGCCTTCCCAGTGCTTCCCATTGGGAGACGCGAGGCACTCGTCGAACTCCTTAAAGATGTCTGCCGTCTCGCTGAAGAGGCGGATGAAGTCGCGTGCGCCCTCCTCTGCGTTTGCTTTACTGTGCATGAACGCATCAACGGATCGACGTACCCTGTTTATGGCGACAATCTCGTCGTCCTGTTGGTGCGAAGTTGAGTTCCAGAAGTATCCAAGGAAATCCTCTACCTTGACCTTCGACCAGGAAATGGATTCAACTTGACTTACGCTTCTTCCCCAGAGGTGCTCCTCTTCCTGGGCTGCCGTTGCTGCAATGGATGAGATTACCTGATTCTTTACCAAGTCAACTTGATTGAGGCTCTTGCCTCGATCGTTAAGAGTCTCAAAGATTCTAAATGCATCTTGGCGTTCATCGACTCGCACGTAGACGACGCTTGCGCGAATAAAGCGATCTCGGACAGCATCGATTGCTTCTATGTCGGACTTTATCGATTGTGCTACCTCTGCCTCGATGTTCTTCGCGAAGATTTCATAGGCGGAATACTGTGCCTTCTCTGCGTTATTCTTCGGCTTCGTCTTCCGGATTGTTGATTCAGGGTCGGAGAATAGGCTTAGGTGTAGGAAGCCATTTTCGGTTCGATATTTGAGGCGGAAGGCGGGTTCACCGGACAGGTCGACACGCTGCAAATAGTTGTCCAGCCCTTGCGCCCGTCCTTTCTCGCCGATCTTTTCGTATGCGTCCTTAATTGCCCTGATTGCGATTAGGATTGTCGTGAGGCGCTGCTGGCCATCGACGAGGTCCCAGTTATCGTTACCCGAAGGATGTACGACCATATTGCCAAGGAAGTGCCCTTCCGGGTTATCTTTTAGGTCATTCCAAAGGTCCAATACGTTCTCGTCATCCCATGCGTACGGCCTCTGGTAGCGTGGGACGACGTGTTCCCCGATGAGGATGATCTCCCCGATCGTGCGTTGAACCGCATCGAAAATCAACTTTGATCTCCTTTTGGTGAATTCTGGCGCTCGACGTCCTATGGGTGGAAACCCTCGGCTATTGAGTCCAGCGTCGCGCCCCACAACTTAGTGGGGCTGGAACCTGTGGGTTGCGTATCCTTCCGTGCTCGACATCGCACGAGGTCGTGTAGCCATCACGATACGGATCGCCATCCACGCAAGTGAGCATTTGCGCCAAGTTCCTCCGCAGCACCTCGCTCCCCTGCTGACAGCGGGCCTGGGGTCGTTGTCACTGGCGTGATCCACGGTGTGGTTCATGGCACCGTAGATCACGCGCGAGGGCATCCTTAAGTGCGATTGAAGAGCGTGACCGCGTGGGGGTTTGAGAGGTTCCGGGACACGTTCGGCTACCGAGCGGCAGTCACGTACCTGATCGTACGACGAACAGAGGGTGCCTGCCGTGAGCCCCCGGGACGCCTGCGTTTGCTGTACTTCACTGCTGTAGAGCTGGAGTGCCTCTGACTGCCGACCACGCTATGTCAAGGCCGTGGTGTGGTTCCCGATCTGCTGAGGAATCGTGGGTTGCCCGATGCCGGGGCGATGCATGGCCCAGTGCTGAGTGAGCCACTTGATGTGATCGGCGGTCACGGTGACCGCGAGCGGAGCGCCGTGGAGCTTGGCGTACTCCGGGTAAGGCTTGATGTCGTCGTGCAAGTGCAGTGTCTTGGACTGAGGGTTGACGGCGATCAGTCCAAGGTCGAAGAGCCGGTGCAAGTCGCGGCGCAACAGCAGACCACCGCCCTTGTGGTGCTTTCCATTGGCGGCGTAGCTGTACAGGTGCGCCGCCTCCAGCACCTGCACCGGAGCCGGGCCCGTGAACGCGCACACGTTGCCAAACGTCTCCAACAGCTGCTTGCGGAAAGCGGGCTGACCCTTGCGCACGCGGATGGTGGCGGTGCCATGACCACCCTGGATGGTGTCTTGCGCCGTGTCGATGATGCGCAACGGCAGAGGCACGGAGCCGTGGGTGAGGGCCTGCTGAAAGTCGTTCGAGCGCAGCTCACGCAGGCTGTTCTGCGACTTCGGCTTCACGCACAGGGCGCGTAGTTCGGGCGCCACCAACGTTCCCCGGGCCGAAATCCAACCTGCTTCGTGCCGGCTGCGGTAGGTGACGACCGTCTTATCCTTCCAGCCAGCCGTGTCGGACTCGTGCTTGCACTCGCCGTTCCAGCACACGAAGCGTGGCATCTTCTTCTTGCGCTCGGCGACATCGGCCTTCCCACACTTGAGGCAGTACGGGGTCTTCTTCTCCGCCTGGCCCAGCTGAATGTCCTCGATCACCGACAGGCCCACTAGCTCGGTGGCATCCCATAGCGCAATCACGTCACCAACCTGCACAGTGGCGTGGTTGGGCACAGTGTCGTCCCAGCTGTAGTGGGTGGCAGGGTTGTCGTCGTACCCCTCACCGATCCGCTTACTGCTGTCCTTAGCCAACATCAACCAAGCCGCCACGCGTCTCCTCACGCCGCCATATCAGTAGGGACCACTGCACGCTACGCCGCTCCTATGCGGGTTGGCATCGGAGATTAACGCTAGCGGCAACCACCGACATCGGGGCGCCGCTGTCCGCTGGCCCTGTACGCCCGAGCGACACCGTCTTCTTGCCCTGGGTGGCTGCTCGGGTTCGCCACCAGAGGTTGTTGCTGGTCAGTGCCGTTCCACTCCTTCGCTGACTGGTGGTCATTTGTCATTTTTGGGCGTTGCGGATCGGCCTCGGACGGCCTACAGACGGCCCGGTGGCTCCTCGCGTTTCGCTGCTCTGGTCCGCCTGCTGGGGTGTCCTTCGAGGTGTTGCCGATACCAGTCGGATACCTCCAAGCTCAATCGGGAGAAGTCTGCACCGAGTTCCATCAGTTTCTGAGCTTCGACTGGGTGCTGGTCAACGCCGCCATTCCGGCGATTATTTGTCCAAACCTCGCTATTTTCCACGCCTATGACACGAATCCCGTGTACATACTTGTTCCGCTCTTTGAAGGAGATTCGGCACCTGCCAGATATCTCGACCATTTCCTGAGCGGCGTGGTCTGTCACCGCTCCGGCATCATTGATTCGCTTGATGGTGTCCAGGAGGTTGGATGCCTGCATTCCGGCTGTGACAAGTGGCGCGTACCGTCCCCCAACCAGGCGGCGAACAGCTTGGTGTAAGAAGAATTCCAGCATCGCCGCCTCCCGAACCATGAAGCCGAGAGCAAGATCGAGTTCCCTTTGGTCTGGCCTGATGTCCCACTGGCGACGGTGTATCTCAACGTCCCTGCGCTCTGTCATGGCGCCAGTGTCTCAGCTCTGATCAGGCAGAACACCAGATATTCCGAGGACTGCCAGTGGCCGGAGTGGATACCTCAACTCACCACTCTCCCCGGCTCCCATCCCGTCCGCCTTCGACCCACACACCGTGGAGCGGTCGTGGTTCAGGGCGTCAAGGTGGAGCGCGCCACTGTACGAACGACCTTGACGCCCTGGGCCGCGACTGCTCGGCTCTGCCTGGGTCGGAGGTGGTCGGGATGGGAGCCACCACGACGCTCACCACGCACCGGCCGGCACCCGCGAACGGTGCCCCTCCCACCCGGTGCCGGAGCGCCCCCGCCGGAGGCATGTCTTGAAGCCGCGGGCTCTGGTCTCGGTTCATCCCTCCCGGCCTACCCGTCGTAGGCGCGCGTAGGCGGCGGCGCGCCGAGCGGGCCGGAGGCAGGAGCGCGGGCGCGGCCAGAGCCGGGAAGCGCGCCCGGCGAAGCGGAGCGCAGCCGGGGCCCTTGATGAAGTAGAGAAAGTCTTATCCCGCTGGGATGAGGTTCTTCCCGTCGTGGCTTCGGACGTGAGGCCCGTTCCCGTCCAACGCGTCCAGGAGCCGTACTGCGTACGCCTCGCTCATGCGATCGGTGACCTCACCTGGGGTGAGCCAGGAGACGGCCGTGGTCTCGCTGGAGGTGCGCTCGGTCCCGCCCGACGGCTTGCAGCGGAAGACCAGGGCGACGATGCCGCGGGTCATGTTCTTGTAGACGCCGGTGAGTTCGTCGATCTCGACATGAATGCCGGTCTCCTCCAGGACCTCGCGGGCTACGCCGGCCCCGGGGGTCTCGTTGAGTTCGAGGACGCCGCCGGGGAGTTCCCAGGTGCCGTTGTCGGCTCTGCGGATCGCCAGGAGTCGCCCGTCCTCGCGCACCACTACTCCGGCAACGGAGACGGAGTGCAGGGGAGGGGTGGTCGCTTCCTGTGATTGACTCATGTAGAGGAGCATAGGAGGCAGAGAAGGACTATGGGAACTGCAGCGGGAAGGGTCGGTTCCGGCCCCCGGTACGTGCAGATCGCGGATGAGATCGTGCAGCAGATCAGGGCTGGGGTTCTCAAGGCCGGGGACATGGTGCCGAGCGAATCCGAGCTGGTCGACCGCTACGGCGTCTCCGGCGGAACGATCCGCAAGGCCATGGTCGAAGTGCGGGCGAGCGGCTTGGTGGAGACCCGGCACGGCAAAGGCTCGATCGTGAAGAACCGGCCACCGGTGCGGCACCGCTCGTCCGACCGTTTCCGGCGCTCGCTCCGGCAGGGCGGTAAGGCTGCCTACCTCGCGGAGTCCGCTCAGTCCGGTGCCACCGCCAAGGTGAGCGTCCTCTACATCGGGCCCATGGAAGCACCTGAGGATGCCGCTGCGCGGCTGGGCGTCCCCGCTGGCGAACAGGTGCTGGCCCGTCGCCGCCTCTACTTCCGGGACGGCACTCCGGTCGAGACCGCAACGTCGTACCTCCCTTGGGACGTCGTGAAGGACATCCCGGAGCTGTTCGCCGAGAACCCCGGCGGCGGTGGCATCTACGCCCGACTCGAAGACCACGGGCATGAGTTCGCGGAGTTCGTCGAGACGCTGCAAGCACGTCCGGCCTCGAAGGCGGAGGCGGTGGAGCTCGCTCTCAGTCCGGGTACGCCGGTGGTCCACCTGATCCGTGAGGCTCGTACCGCCGCGGGGCTCGTGGTGGAGGTGTGCGACACCCTCATGGCCGCTGACCAGTTCGTTTTCGAGTACCGCATCCCCGCTGACAGCTGACGCGCGCTCAACTCCTCGCAACCCGTCGTGAGTTCCTGCTCGCGGCGGGTTAACTCATGTATAGGAGTGATGCACTCTTCTTCATGTCACTCATGTACATGAGTGGCGGAGTCCAGCACATATAGAGGAGTGATCTGCTGTGCGTCAGATTCCCGTCGACACTTCCAGCGCGGTCGTGATGGTCGCCAAGTCCCCGCAGATCAAGCTGCGGGACCGCCGTACCGGCGAGATCGCCACCGACACCGAGACCGGCGCGAAGCTCATGACGGTCGACGTCATGTTCGCTGCCAACGACGAAGTCGAGATCCTGTCCGTCACCGTCCCGGAGACCGGGATCAGCGGTGAGCTGGTGATGGGCTCGCCGGTCGCGCTCACGGGGCTCATTGCCCGGCCCTGGGAGAACGACTTCAACGGCCAGAAGCGGCACGGCATCGCGTTCCGCGCCGTCGCGGTCACCTCGCTCGCCGCCGCCTCCGCAGGGTCCAAGGCGGCCTGACCATGACCACCTTCATGGTCGCCCTGACGCTCGTCGTCGCTGTCGCGGGCCTCCTGCGATGGCGGCGCCCCGCCTGGTACTGGCTGGCGTTCGGGGCCACCCTGGCCGCCCTGCGGGTCCTGGTCCGGTACGACTCGGTCATGGACGCGTGCGGGCTCACCGTTCCGCCCGCACGGTGGCGGCTTGCCCTGGCGCGGGTCACCGACCGGGAGATGCCGGAGCCGCGTCCACCGCGCATCCTCCGGCTGCGGCCGACCCGTACCGGCCTGGTCCTGCGACTCAAGCTCCGCCCCGGACAGGACGCCTTCGACGTCTCCGCCGCCTCGGACCGGCTCCGCCACTCGTTCTCGATGTACGGCGTGACCTCGCGCGAACTGCGGTCTGGCGTTGTCGAAGTGCGGATGACCGGCTACGACGTTCTGAAGCGCGTGCAGATGCCGGCCAAGGTCGACACCCGGCCAATGCGTGTGCCGGTCGCCCTGCGGGAGGACGGAGCGGTGCACTACCGCGACTACCGGGCGATACCCCACGCCCTCACGCTCGGCGCCACGGAGTCCGGGAAGTCCGTCTACCAGCGCAACTTGGTTGCCGGCCTCGCCCCGATGGACGTCGCCCTCGTCGGGATCGACTGCAAGCGCGGGGTCGAACTGTTCCCGCTGGCCCGCCGGTTCTCCGCGCTGGCCGACAACCCGGACGCCGCCGCCGAACTCCTCGACGCCCTTGTCGAACGGATGGCGGACGTCTACCGACTCATCCGCGTCCAGCAGCGGATCACCGCCGACTTACCGGATGCGGAGATCGCAGCGGACATCTGGGACCTGCCCGACGACCTGCGCCCCACCCCGGTCGTGGTCCTGGTCGATGAAGTCGCCGAACTCGCCCTGTACGCGAGCAAGGAAGAAGAGAAGCGCCGGGACCGCATCATCACCGCCCTCGTCCGCCTCGCCCAGCTCGGCAGGGCCGCGGGCATCTACCTCGAAATCTGCGGGCAGCGGTTCGGCTCCGAACTCGGCAAGGGCATCACCATGCTCCGCGCCCAGCTCACCGGCCGCACCGCCCACCGCGTCAACGACGAGACCTCCGCCAACATGGCCTTCGGCGACATCTCCCCGGACGCCGTCCTCGCCGCCATCCAGATACCGGCCGACAAGCAGGGCATCGCCATAGCGGGCGACTCGTCCGGCGGGTGGCATCGCATTCGCGCACCGCACACCTCGCTGCGCCAGGCCGTGAACCTCTGCAACCGGTACGCCGACCGGACACCGGACCTGCCTGAACTGGCAGCCTTCCGTCCCGTTCTCGCCGTCTCCGCTTCCGCTCCCGTGCCGTCGGCCGTCGCTTCGCCGACCGCCACCGCCTGAGCCTTCCCGCCCCACCGCCTGATCCTTCCTCCCCACCCTTCCCGGTCGGCGCGACCGCCTTCGCGCCAGGTCCCTACCCCCGCCTTGCCCCAGAGAGGGAGATCCACCATGTGCCCGGACTGCGAGGACTTCGTCCGCACCGTGCGCCTGCTCGGTCAAGCCGCCCTGTACGCCGAGACCCCCGGCGCCGACCTCGACTTCGCGGAGACCGTCAGCCAGTCCCTCGCCGTGTCGCTGCTGGTCGCGCCGATCGACTGGCTCCCGGAGGGCTACGACCCCGACAGCGGCCCGTGTGAGGGCTTCTGATGGGCGCCCGGCCCCGTCTCCGGATCGACGCGGTGTTGATCCAAGCCGTGATCGCCGGGGCCCTGTCCTTCGCCCACCTGCACGACCTGGCCGCCGCAGCCGGGCAGGACGGCTGGAAGGCGTGGGCCTACCCGGTCAGCGTCGACCTCCTCCTTGTCGCGGCCTGGCGGCGGCTCCGCGCCGAGGGACCGTCCCGACTGGCCTGGTGCTGGTTCCTGGTGGCGCTGGTTGCCTCGCTCGGCGCCAACATCGCCACCGCCGGATTCCTCGACCTGGCCGACCCGCCCGCCCCGCTCCGGCTCGGCATCGCCGGATGGCCCGCGCTCGCCTTCCTCGGCGGCACCCTCCTGGCTCACTCGGCTACGGACCGGGAGCCGATGATGCCGGCCACCGCCACGGACGCGGTGGCGGTCGAAGACACGGCCGACACCGACCCCGTGCCCCCGGCTGACGCCGTCCCGCTGCCGGTACCGGACGACGAAGCGTCCGCCCCTCCCGTCCAGCCCTCCCCGGTCCCGCCCGTCCCCGCCGCGCTGGTCGATCACGCCCGCAAGGTCGCCGACGAGCACCGCGACCGCACCGGCTCTCCGATCGACACCGACACCCTGCGCTCCCGCCTCGGCGTCCCGTCCCACCTCGCCGCCGCCATCGCTGCCCACCTCGCCTGACCAGCAAGGAGAGACCGCCATGCCCGCACGCGACAACTTCCACTCCCTGATGCGGATCGGCCCCGTGCAGATCGGCACCCACCGCGACCGCAACGGCCGGACCGTGCACGCCGCCGTCTGCACCGCCGACCGCTGCGGCTGGTCCGCCGACTACTCCAGCCGGACCGCCGCCCAGCTCGCCGCCCGCACCCACCGCTGCACCGTCCGCTAGGAGTCACCACCCATGGACGTCCCCCTCTGGTTCGCGCTCGTGGTCGTCGGCTACCTCGGCGTGAAGCTCGTCCGCCCGCCCTGGTGGCTGGTCTGCGTGTTCCTCCTCGGCGGCTACCTCCTCGCCGACAGCCTCTTCGCCTCCGTCATCGACCCCGCCGTCAAGTAACCCGCGAAAGGAGACCCGCTCATGTTCCAGCCCAAGGTCCCGACCATGCCCCAGCCCACTGGGTTGGTGACGCCGCCCGCCGTCACCCAGCCGACCGACGTCGTGCCGAGCACCCAGGCCCTGCCCACGGTGCCCACCGTCGCCCCGCAGCCGGCCCGCCCGGTCATCCAGATCACCCCGGGCGCCGTGCTCGCTCTCATCGGCGCCGGTACGGCCGTGGTCCTGGTCGTCGGGACTGTACTCGTGTCTCTACTGCTCGCCGTCGCCATCACGAGCGCCTCGGTCGCGGTCTGCGCCGTCGTGCTGCGCTCCCTGCTCGCGTCCGGCAGCAAGCGGCGCTGACCAGCCGCTTTCTGCCACGTCTGACCGGCCCCGGGCGGCTCTGATACCGCCAAGCATCCGCCGCCCGGGAGCCGTACCCGTCCGATCTCGCAACCGGAAGGAACCTTCAGCATGCCCCACCGGGCCCCGTCCACGACGAAGAATGCGCCCACAACTGTCCGACCGCTCGACCCGATCGTTCTCGGCGACGTGCTCCGGGTGGCCTCGGCCGACGACTACACCCGCTGGGAGGACCAGATCCGCCGCACCGGCGGCTGCGCCGACCCGATCCACCTGAGCGGCTGGGTCCTCCACAAGGACAAGACCACCGGCGAGAGCCTGCACCACTACTCCACCGCGGGGGAGCCGGGCGGACGCCTCCGCCTCGCCTGCGGAAACCGCCGCGCGTCCCGCTGCCCCTCCTGCGCATGGACCTACGCGGGCGACACCTACCACCTGATTCGCGCCGGACTGGCCGGGGACGACCGCCGAGACATCCCGGCAACCGTCCGCGACCACCCGCGCGTCTTCGCCACCCTCACGGCTCCTTCGTTTGGCCCGGTCCACAACCGCCCCGATCACGGCGCCTGCCGCTGCGGCACCCACCATGCGGTCAACGCACCGGAGTTGGGAACGGCCCTAGACCCCGACACCTACGACTACGCGGGCGCCGTGCTCTTCAACAACCTCGCCGGACAGCTCTGGCAGCGCTTCACCACCCGGCTCCGCCGCGAACTCGCCGCCCGCGCCGGCCTGCCGCGAAGCGAACTCGCCGCCCACGTCCGCCTCTCGTACGGCAAGGTCGCCGAGTTCCAGAAGCGCGGCGCCCTGCACTTCCACGCCGTCGTGCGCCTCGACGGGCCGACCGGTCCGGGGACGCCTCCGCCCGCGTGGGCCACGGTCGCGCTCCTGACCGAGGCGATACGTTCCGCAGCCGCGCATGCGTACACCTCGGTCTCGGTCCCCGCTTCCGGCGACCAGCCTGCCCGTACCTTCCTATGGGGCCGACAGCTCGACGTGCGCCCGGTGAAAGCCTTCGACGGCGGCTCCGACCTCAGCGAGCAGGCCGTGGCCTCCTACGTGGCCAAGTACGCCACCAAGGCCGCCGAGAACACCGGCACCCTCGACCGCCGCATCGGCGAGCTCTCCGAACTCGACCGCTACGGGGTCCCGGACCACGCCCGACGCCTCATCGTCGCCTGCCGCGATCTGGACCCGCTCTACCCGGACCGACGTATCTGGGCGTGGGCGCACATGCTCGGCTTCCGCGGGCACTTCTCGTCCAAGTCGCGTACGTACTCGACCACCCTCGGCGCCCTCCGTCAGGCTCGCGCCGACTACCGCGCCGCTCAGGAAGCACCCGTCCTCGACCTCTCCGACCGGGAGCCGCACACCGTCCTCGTCCTGACCGACTGGCAGTACGCCGGCCACGGCCACACCCCGGGCGAGGCCGCACTCGCCGCCACCATCGCCCGGGACCTCCAGCTCAACCGGGAGACGGCCCGCGACGCGCTCCGGAGCGAAGGGAGCGAGTCATGACCACCGCCGTCCGGTCCCGCGCCGCGCTGCTCACCCTGGCCGAGGTCTGTGACGAACTGGCCGTCTCGCGCTCGACCTTCTACGACTGGCGGGCCAAGCACCGGGCGCCCCGCTGCATCAAGCTGCCGAACGGCGACCTGAGGATTCGGCGGCTCGACCTCGACCACTGGCTTGACGACCGTGAGGACGCCGCCTGATGGAGACAACGTACGACGTCAAGGTCATTAAGATCATCTCTTATAAGGGCACCCGAAAGACCACCCACACCGTGCGCTGGGAGGTGGCAGGGAAGCGCTGGCGCGAGACGTTCGACACCGTCGCCTTGGCCGAGGGCTTCCGCTCCGGACTCATCACGGCGACGGGCAAGGGCGAGGCGTTCGTCATCGCGACGGGCCTGCCCGTCTCTCACCGCTCGAAGTCCGCCGCCGTGAGCTGGTACGCCTTCGCTGTCGAGTACGTGGACGCGCGCTGGTCCCAACTCGGCGGCAACAGCCGGAAGAACCTCGCGAAGACGCTGACCGCGACCACCGTCGCGCTTCTGCGTACCCGGCCTGCCCAGTTCGAGCCGGTGGCGGTGCGTACCGCGCTGCGCGAGTGGGCGTTCAACACGAACCGGCGGGGTACGGCCCCTGACGACGTGGCGACCATCCTCCGGTGGGTGGAGCGGAACTCGCTGCCCGTCTCGACCTGGGAAGACCCCGGCAAGGTAGATGAGGTTCTACGAGCCGTCGACACGCGCCTTGACGGCAAGCAAGCCGCCGCCTGGTCCCGCAAGCGTCACCGCCGCATCCTCAACGTCGTCATGAAGTACGCGATCCGGCGGCGCGTTCTGCGGGCCAACCCGCTCCCCAAGGGGAAGGACGCGACGGCTGTCGCCAAGACTACGAACGCCGTGGACAAGCGGTCGCTGATGAACCCCGATCAGGCGGCGGCGCTCCTCGACTGGATACGGCGTCGGCCTCGCGGTGGGAAGCGACTGCACGCGTTCTTCGCGACCTTGTACTACTGCGGTCTGCGCCCCGAAGAGGCTGTGGCCATGCGGGTCAAGGACGTGTCGCTGCCTACGCTCGGTGCCGCCGACCAGTGGTGTGAACTGCTGATCCACACGGCCACACCGGAAGTGGGTAAGCAGTGGACTGACACAGGCGAGATTCACGAGGAACGCGACCTTAAGGGCCGTGCCGAGGGCGAGACGCGCACGGTCCCGGGGCACCCCGCCCTGACGCGGGTCCTGCGGCAGCACATCGAGGACGAAGACCTCCAGCCCGGTGATCTTCTCTTCCAGGGTGAGACGGGCGGAGTCCTGGCGGGCTCGGTGATCCGGCGGGCCTGGCGGAGTGCGCGCGAGGCGGTGTTGGCTCCGCATGTCATCGAATCGCCCACCGGGCGGCGGGTGTACGACAACCGGCACACGCGCCTGACGAAGTGGCTGAATGACGGCGTTCCGCCGGCCCAGGTCGCGGACTGGGCAGGCAACAGTGTTCCGGTGCTTCTGGCCACCTATGCGCGATGCGTGGAAGGGCAACTTCCCGATCTCAAGAGGCGACTCGAAGCGGCGGGGGACCTCCCGGAGCCGCCGGACGCTGGTTGACCGTTCGCCGAAAACTTCGACTCGTATTCGACTCGGCCACCCGCAAAAACCCGGTGACAGCCGTACAGCCCCGGTGTCTGACCTTGATCACAAAGGCAGATGTCGGGGCTTCGCCGCCCCCACCGAAACCCGCCCTGACCAGCGAAAAGCCCTCCCGGAGGGGAGGGCTTCAGGCAGTGCCCCCGGCAGGACTCGAACCTGCGGCCAAGCGCTTAGAAGGCGCCTGCTCTATCCACTGAGCTACGGGGGCCGGGTGTGGGCCGTGGCGGACGGGGGTCCTGTGGTGCGGGAGTCCCTGGCCGTGCCGGGACAAGGATAGGGCTCTTGTCGCGGTGTCCCGGTTGCTTCGCCTGCGTGGCACCTTGTGTAGGTTCGGTGAAGCGAACCGATAATCGCAGCTAGGTGCGGATCGCGCACCGGTTTTCGGGTCGGATCGCGCGGGTGTTGTGCACTCGTTATGCCCGCGCTGTGCGGGTCCCCGCTGCCCTCGGAGTGGAACCGCCGCGCACGGGTGGCCATACGCTTCAAAAAGGCGCCAAAAGCGGGCATTCTTCGCATGTGGTGACCTTGGATGTACGGCCTCAGCTCATCGACGCACTCTCCGCCCTGCGCGACCGTGTCGCTGCCGTGCGTCTCCCACTACCGCTCCCCGGATCGGAACGGGCCCGTCAGACCAGGGCCGAACTCCTCGCGCAGCTCGACGACTACCTGCTGCCCCGGCTCAGGGCCCCCGAGGCGCCGCTGCTCGCGGTGATCGGCGGGTCCACCGGGGCGGGGAAGTCCACGCTGGTCAACTCGCTCGTAGGCTGCCGGGTCAGCGAGGCCGGGGTGCTGCGGCCGACGACGCGGACGCCGGTGCTGGTCTGCCACCCGGACGACCACCACTGGTTCGCGGACGTACGGGTGCTGCCCGAGCTGATCCGGGTCTGGCTGCCGCCGGGCCGGGGGCCCGGGGCCGACGGGATCGAGGAGACGGGTGCCGGGCGGGCCCGAGGGGCGGTCCAGGAGCTGCGGATCGAGACAGCGTTGAGCCTGCCGCGCGGGCTCGCGCTGCTCGACGCCCCTGACATCGACTCGCTCGTCGAACGCAACCGGGTCCTCGCCGCCGAACTCATCTGCGCGGCCGACGTGTGGGTGATGGTGACGACTGCGTCCCGGTACGCCGACGCGGTGCCCTGGCACATGCTGCGTACGGCGAAGGAGTACGACGCCTCGCTGGTCAGCGTCCTCGACCGGGTGCCGCACCAGGTGGTGGGCGAGGTTTCCCGCCAGTACGCGGCGCTGATGACGCGGGCCGGGCTCGGGGACGTGCCGCGCTTCACCATCCCCGAGCTGCCCGAGTCGGCGGGCGGCGCCAGTGGGCTGCTGCCCACCACGGCCGTAGCCCCCCTGCGCGCCTGGCTCACCCACCGGGTCCAGGACCCCGCTGCCCGCCAGCAGGCCGTGGGGCGTACGGCGTCCGGGGTCATCGAGTCGCTGAACGTACGGATGCCCGCCCTGGCCGCGGCAGTCGCCCAGCAGTACGCGGCGGCCGTCAGGCTGACCGGCGCGGTCGAGGACGCGTACGAGAAGGAGGCCGAGCGCATCCGCCGACGGCTCGGAAACGGGGCCGTGCTGGCGGGGGACGCCAGGACGCGCTGGCGCGGGTACCCGCTCGACAGTTCGGCCTGCGAGGTGCTGGAAGCGCTGGTGGAGAGCCTGGTCGCACTGATCCAGTGCGCCGTCGCCGCCGCCGACGAGAAGATCCGCACGACCTGGCGCCGTGATCCGGCCGCAGCGGCGTTCCGCTTCGAGAACTCCGGCAAGGAGAGCGGCGGCTGGGGTCCCGCGGCGGACGTCGAGGGCCGAATCGCGGTGGCGGTACGCCGGTGGCGGCGGGTCGTCGAAGAGCTGGCCGAGGAGGAGGTGGGCCGGCTCGACCGCAGCGTCGCGCCGGACTCGGAGACCGTCGCCGCGCTGCTCGCCGCCGCCCTGCTCGGCGGGCGCCGCGCCCGCAGCGCCGGGGAGCAGCTCGCCGAACGCATCGGCGCCCAGGGCGCCCTGCGGTTGCGGGACAAGGGCGGGGCCCTGCTCACCAGCTATCTGGACCAGGTGCTGCGGGTGGAGCGGGAGCGGCGGCTCGCCCCGCTCGACGCGCTCGACATCGCCCCCGAACCACAAGCAGAGCTGATCGCCGCACTGTCCGTGCTGCAGAGGGAGAGGAGGCAGCGATGACTGCCGTCGTGGATCAGGGTCGGGATCGGGAACAGGGCGATCCTGGCCGTGAGCAGGGGGAACAGGGACGGGAGCGGAGGGCCCAGGGGCGGGAACAGGCGCGGGCCGAGATGGTCGCGGACGGCGGGGGCACCGGGGTGAGGGCGCCGGAGGAATCCGATGACGGCCACAGCGGCCACAACGGCTACAACGGCCACGACGGCCACGACGGCCCGGAGGCTTCCGGTCCGACGGTCCGGCCGGGTGGTGCCGCCGTCGCAGGCGACCCGAAGGTCCCGGGAGCCGCTCGTACGGCCCGGAACGGGGAGGCGCCCGGGCCGGTGGACGCACCGGGAGAGCGGGGCGGGGTACTCGGACCGGCAGGCGAGCAGAGAGGTCCGGGCGGTCCGCACGAAGCGGCGGTATCCGCATCCGCTGCTGAGCCGGATCCGCAGGACACCGCCGTCACCCCCTCGGGGGTGCCCTCGCACTGGGACGACGGGCTGATCGCGCGCCGGGCCGCGGCCGCCCGGACCAAGGGCCACGACCTCGGACGGGCCGTGCCGGTGGACGAACCGGGAACCGAGGTGGAGGCGTACGTACCGTCCGGCGGAACGCTCCGGCCGCGGCTCGAAGCGCTGCGCGAGCTGGTCGGTCTCTCCAGGGCTCGGCTCGACCAGAGGGCGCTCGCCGAGGCCGGCCGGGTACTCGAAGAAGCCGCCGCGCGGCAGCGGCTCTCCTCCCGGCACACCGTGGTCGCCCTCGCCGGGGCGACGGGCAGCGGGAAGTCCTCCTTGTTCAACGCCCTCGCCGGAGCCCAGATCTCCGACACCGGGGTCCGGCGCCCGACCACCTCCTCCCCGATCGCGTGCAGTTGGACGGACGGGGCGGCCGGCCTCCTCGACCGGCTGGCGATCCCGGGCCGGCTTCGCCGCAGGCCGCAGTCGGGGACGGCTGCGGCCGACCCGGCGCTCCAAGGGCTCGTCCTGGTGGACCTCCCCGACCACGACTCGGCAGCCGTCGGACACCGGGAGCAGGTGGACCGGGTCCTCGCGCTGGTGGACGCGGTGGTCTGGGTCGTGGACCCGGAGAAGTACGGCGACGCGGCTCTGCACGAGCGCTATCTGCGCCCGCTCGCCGGACACGCGGAAGTCAGCTTCGTCGTGCTCAACCAGATCGACCGGCTGCCCGGCGAAGCCGCCGACCTGGTCCTCGACGATCTGCGTCGGCTGCTCGACGAGGACGGCATGGCGGTGGGCGAGCACGGCGACCCCGGCGCCACCGTGCTCGCCCTGTCCGCCCTCACCGGCGAAGGGGTGGGCGAACTGCGCGAACTGCTGGGCAAGTTCGTGCAGGAACGTACGGCCGCACAGCGCAGGCTCTCCGCCGACGTGGACGCCGCCGCAGCGCGGCTGCGCCCGGTGTACGTCGCCGAGGGGCGGCCAGGGCTGGGCGAGCGGGCGCGGGAGGATTTCACCGACCGGCTCGCCGACGCGGTCGGCGCCTCGGCGGCCGGGCAGGCGGCCGAGCGGGAGTGGCGCAGGAACGCGGGCCGGGCCTGCGGCACGCCGTGGCTGCGGCTCTGGCGCTGGTACGAGTCGACGCGCAGGCTCGGAAGTCTGGAACGGATCGGCCAAGTCCTGGTTCCGCCGCGCGAGGAGGAGCAGACGACCGCGCGGCAGCGGGTCGAACAGGCGGTACGGATCGTGGCGGACGACGCCGCCGCAGGGCTCCCGGACCCGTGGGCGCAGGCCGTGCGCGAAGCCGCGCACAACGGGGCGAAGGGCCTGTCCGAGGCGCTGGACGAACTGGCGGAGAGGGCTGGCTCGGCGGCTCCCCCTCGTGGCCGGAGGCCCGGCGGCGGTGCGGGAGGCGGTACGCGAAGCCGTGCGGGAGGCGGGACGGAAAGCGGGACGGAAAGCGGGGCGGAAAGCGGGGCGGAAAGCGGGACGGGGAACGGTGCGGGAGTCTTCGGGAAGCGTGGCGCCGGCACCGGCCGGGTGCGCGGCTCGGGGCGGTTCGGACGGAGCCGGTCCCGGGGGGCCGGTCGAGCCCGTTGGCGATCCGGCGCAGATCCAGCCACGGGATGCCCACGCCGCCGCCGGGCGTGTGCGGGTTGAGCCAGATTCCCCAGTGG
>NZ_JBSFVR010000024.1:0-44830 GCF_053592415.1 Streptomyces sp. NPDC002690
GGGCTCCGCTCGACGCGCCCGCACTGCTGCCGCAGCTGCCGGCGGTGCCCGCCTTCGCGCCGACGAGCCTGCTCGGCCGCACCGCGATGGGGCTGGTCAACGAGGCGCGCCACCGGGCGGGGCCGCGGAAGCGTACGGGCATGCTGCGGAGTTTCGACGCCTTCTTCCGCTCCCCCGACGCCCTGCCCCGGACGCCTGCTCCGGCCGGCCGGAGCGGCTTCGTGCGTTACCAGTTCACGGTCGGCCCCGGCAAGGAGGAGACCCTGCACCGAGTGGTGCGCCGGCTCTCCACCCGGGCCTGCCCGTCCTCGGTCGCGGTGCTCGAACGGTTCGGCGCGGACGGGCCCGGCTGGCTGTCGTTCCCGGCGCCCGGCTGGTGCCTCGCCCTGGACGTACCGGCCGGGCTGCCGGGCATCGGCCGCTTCCTGGACGGGCTGGACGACGAGGTGGCCGCCGCCGGAGGACGGGTCAGCCTGGCACGGGACTCCCGGCTTCGGCCGGAGTCGCTGGCCGCGATGTACCCCCGGGCGGCGGAGTTCCGCGCGCTGCGGGCCCGTACCGACCCGACGGGCGCCTTCCGCTCCGACCTCGCGCGCCGGCTCGGGCTCTGAAGCCCGCCCGGCCCCGGCACCGCACGTCCACCCGACACCGCACGCCCGCCCGAGGCCGCGCGCCCATCCACGGCCGCGCGCCCACCCACGACCGCATCCCGTCCCGGCATCGAGCCCGTCAACCAGGAGTGTTCCCGTGAAGGACGCCTTCGGCGCCCCGCAGTCCCTGCTCGTTCTCGGTGGCACCTCGCAGATCGGGCTGGCCACCGCGCGCCGGCTGATCGCCCTGCGCACCCGGACGGTCCGGCTCGCCGGCCGGCCCTCGGCCGCGCTGGAGTCCGCGGCCGACGAGCTGCGGGAACTGGGCGCCGAGGTCTCCACGGTGGAGTTCGACGCGCTGGACCCGGAGTCGCACGCGTCGGGGCTCGGCAAGGTGTTCGCGGAAGGGGACGTGGACGCGGTGCTGCTGGCCTTCGGCATCGCGGGCGACCAGGCTCGCGACGAGGAGGACCCGGCCGCCGCCGCGCTGGTGGCCCGTACCAACTACGTGGGGGCGGTCTCCGCCGGTCTGGTGTGCGCGGGCGCGCTCCAGGCGCAGGGCCACGGTTCCCTGGTGGTGCTCTCCTCGGTCGCCGCGGAGCGCGCCCGGCGCGAGGACTTCATCTACGGCTCCAGCAAGGCGGGCGTGGACGTGTTCGCGCAGGGCCTCGGCGACGCGCTGTACGGCACCGGGGTGCAGGTGCTGGTGGTGCGCCCGGGGTTCGTGCGGACCGCTCGTACGGCCGGAGCGCGGGAGTCGGCGCTGGACACCACCCCGGAGGAGGTCGCGGAGGCGATCGTCGCGGGGCTGGCGCGGGGCTCGGAGACGGTGTGGGTGCCGGGCGGGCTGCGGGTGGTCATGTCGGCGCTGCGCCATGTGCCGCGCCCGCTCTTCCGCCGGCTCCCCGCCTCGCGCTGAGGGGGTCAATACCCCTGCCTGCGGGACCAGGCGAGCATCCGGGCCGCGCCGATGAGGAAGGTCGCCGACCAGGTCACCACGAAGGCGACCACCACCCAGAGGTTCCCGGTGACCATGCCGGTGCCCAGCAGCACGAACGAGACGACGGCCAGCAGGGCGAACGTCCGGCGGGACCGGATCAGCCGGCCGAGAGGGCCGGGGCCGTGCGGGGTGCCGGTGAGACCGTCCGGGGCCGGGCCGGCGGGGGGTGCCGGTGGCCCCGGAGGATCCGCGGCCAGGGGTTCACGGTCCGGTCCGGCCCCGGGTCGCGTACCGGGAGTCTCATGGCGGGGCCCCCCTTTGCCGGGACCCTCGCGCGGTGGTTTCTCCAGGAGGTCGCGCTCGCCCCCGGCGTTGCGCTCACCTTCGACGTCGCGCCCGAACTGGACGGCGGGATCGTCCGGGAAATCCCGCGCGAGCGAGGCTTCCAGTTGCGCCAGTATCTGGCGTTCACGGCTGGAGAGCGGGACCACGCGGACCACCTCCGCGACAGTGACGAATGACGGAGCGGCGGCATGGGGCCGTTGCTCCTACCTGTGGAAAAATTTTCCCACTCGAACGGCCCACTGTCCCTCCGGCGCCGGAGGCCCCAGGTCAGAGCAGCCCGTGCAGCGAGGGCTCGTCCGCCGAGAACCCGCTCTGCACGGGCAGCGGGGACATGCCGCCGCCCGCGCCGAACGGGAACTCGTTGATCTTGCGCCAGACGCTGTCGGAGCCCTGTTCGTAGAGCGCGAAGGAGGCGCAGGTCCAGGCGGCCTCGTACTCCGCGAGCTCCTCGTACGCCCGGTCCATGGCCGCCTCGTCGATGGAGTGCGCGACGGTGACGTGCGGGTGGTAAGGGAACTGGAGCTCACGTGTCAGCGGTCCCGAGGCGTCCCGGACCCGCTTCTGGAGCCAGGCGCAGGAGGAGGCGCCTTCGACGACCCGGACGTAGACGACGGGCGAGAGCGGGCGGAACGTCCCGGTCCCGCTCAGCCTCATCGGGAAGGGCCGGCAGCCGACGGCGATCCGGGCGAGGTGTGCCTCGGCGGCCGGCACCACTGCCGCCGACGCCTCGGTCGGCGGCAGCAGGGTGATGTGCGTGGGGATGCCGTACGCGGCCGGGTCCCCGAAGCCGGCACGGCGCTGCTGGAGCAGAGTGCCGAAGGGCTCCGGGACCGCGATCGAAACGCCGAGCGTTACGGTCCCCACGTCGTATCTCCTCTGTCGTCGATCGATGATGCCCGATGACCGCGCGCGCCCGGGCGCCGCGGCACCGGCGGTCGCACGGGGCCGTCGCCGCAAGTGTGCCGCGCGATCCCGTGCTCCCGCCAGGGTCCTTCGACTCAGTGCTTGGCGGGCAGGAAGCCCATCCGGTCGTACGCCTGCGCCAGCGTCTCCGCGGCGACCGTCCGGGCCTTCTCCGCGCCCTTGGCCAGCAGCGAGTCCAGCGTCTCCGGGTCGTCCAGGTACTCCTGGGTACGGTCACGGAACGGCGTGACGAACTCCACCATGACTTCGGCGAGATCCGTCTTCAGCGCGCCGTACATCTGGCCCTCGTACTTCTGCTCCAGCGCCTCGACGGTGGTGCCGGTGAGGGTGGAGTAGATGGTCAGGAGGTTGCTGACGCCCGGCTTGTTCTCGGCGTCGTACCGGATCACCGTGTCGGTGTCGGTGACCGCGCTCTTCACCTTCTTGGCCGTGGTCTTCGGGTCGTCCAGGAGGTTGATGAGGCCCTTCGGCGTGGACGCCGACTTGCTCATCTTGATCGACGGGTCCTGGAGGTCGAAGATCTTCGCCGTCTCCTTGAGGATGTACGGCGCCGGGATGGTGAAGGTGTCGCCGAAGCGGCCGTTGAAGCGCTCGGCGAGGTCGCGGGTCAGCTCGATGTGCTGGCGCTGGTCCTCGCCCACCGGGACCTGGTTGGCCTGGTAGAGCAGGATGTCCGCGACCTGGAGGACCGGGTACGTGAAGAGGCCGACGGTCGCCCTGTCGGCGCCCTGCTTGGCGGCCTTGTCCTTGAACTGGGTCATCCGGGACGCCTCGCCGAACCCGGTCAGGCAGTTCATCAGCCAGCCGAGCTGCGCGTGCTCGGGGACGTGGCTCTGCACGAAGAGCGTGCACCGCTCGGGGTCGAGCCCGGCGGCCAGCAGCTGGGCCGCGGCGAGGCGGGTGTTGGCCCGCAGCTCCTTCGGGTCCTGCGGCACGGTGATCGCGTGCAGGTCCACCACCATGTAGAAGGCGTCGTGGGACTCCTGCAACGCCACCCACTGGCGCACCGCGCCCAGGTAGTTGCCGAGGTGGAACGAGCCTGCGGTGGGCTGGATTCCGGAGAGCACGCGAGGTCGGTCAGAGGCCATGTGCCCATTGTCTCAGGTGCGCAACCGATCCCGGGCAGCCGGTACTCGGGAATCCTCGACGGGCCCCGGGGCGGCCCAGTTCAGCGGTGCGCCGGGGTACCGGGGCGGGCGGTGAGAGGAGAAACACGTTGCCGGGGAAGCGCCCGGCGTGCGTGGCGGGGCGGACACGCGGGCGGGGCGGCGCGGGCGCGCGGGCGGGGCGGCGGGTTTCCCGGGCGGTACGGCGACGGAACGATACAAAGTGGGCACGACCTGCCCGCCGCCCCCGATCCCGGGCGTCACCCGCCCGGTCCGCACCGCGTCCGCACGCGCCGCACGACGAACGGAGACCCCGTGTCGACCACGGAGAACACCCTCGCCTCCACCGAGGCCCACAGCGCGCACAACTACCACCCGCTGCCCGTCGTCGTCGCGACGGCGGACGGGGCCTGGATGACCGACGTGGAGGGGCGCCGCTATCTCGACCTGCTGGCCGGGTACTCGGCGCTCAACTTCGGCCACCGCAACCGCAGGCTGATCGACGCGGCGAAGGCACAGCTGGACCGGGTGACGCTCACCTCGCGGGCGTTCCACCACGACCGGTTCGCCGCGTTCTGCACGGAGCTCGCCGAGTTGTGCGGCATGGAGATGGTGCTGCCGATGAACACCGGCGCGGAGGCGGTGGAGACCGCCGTGAAGACGGTGCGCAAGTGGGGGTACACCGTCAAGGGCGTCCCGGACGGCATGGCCAAGATCATCGTGGCGGCGGACAACTTCCACGGCCGCACGACCACGATCGTCAGCTTCTCCACGGACCCGGAGGCACGCGCGGACTACGGGCCGTACACGCCCGGGTTCGAGATCGTGCCGTACGGCGACCTCACCGCGATGCGGGACGCGATGACGGACAACACGGTCGCGGTGCTGCTGGAGCCGATCCAGGGCGAGGCCGGGGTGCTGGTGCCGCCGGAGGGCTATCTCGCCGGGGTCCGGGAGCTGACCCGGGAGCGGAACGTGCTCTTCGTCGCGGACGAGATCCAGTCGGGCCTGGGCCGCACCGGGCGGACCTTCGCCTGCGAGCACGAGGGTGTGGTGCCGGACATGTACGTCCTGGGGAAGGCGCTCGGCGGCGGGGTGGTGCCGGTGTCCGCGGTGGTGTCCTCGGCGGCGGTGCTGGGGGTGTTCCGGCCGGGCGAGCACGGTTCGACGTTCGGCGGCAACCCGCTGGCGTGCGCGGTGGCGCTGGAAGTGATCGCGATGCTGCGCACCGGTGAGTACCAGGAGCGGGCGGCGGAGCTGGGCGCCCATCTCCACCGTGAGCTGGGCCGGCTGGTGGGCGGCGGCACGGTGGAGGCGGTGCGCGGCCGGGGGCTGTGGGCCGGGGTGGACGTCGCCCCGGCGCTGGGCACCGGGCGGGAGATCTCGGAGCGGCTGATGGAGCGGGGCGTCCTGGTGAAGGACACCCACGGCTCCACCATCCGGATCGCGCCCCCGCTGGTGATCGAGCGGGAGGACCTCGACTGGGGGCTCGACCGGCTCCGCGCGGTGCTGAGCGAGAAGTAGGGGGCGGGGGTGCCCGGCCGGGCGGGAACCACCCGGCCGGGCACCCCCTGGGGCCTACGCGGTGGAGCAGGCGTGTCCGCCGAGCTTGAAGACCGACGGGTCGGCCCCGGCCTTCGCGGTGGTGGTGTTGAACCCGAAGTCGGCGGTCGCGCCCGGGGCGAGGTCACGGTTCCAGTCCAGCGGCTTCGCCGTGACCGTACGGCCGCTCTGGGCGAGGTCCGCGCTCCAGGTCTGGCCGATCCGCTGCCCGCCGGGGAAGAGCCAGCTCAGCTGCCAGGCGGGGAGCGGGGCGGTGCCGGTGTTGCGGACCCGCACGGTGACGGTGGAGCCGCCGGTCCAGGCGTGCGAGGTGTAGGTCACCTGGCAGACCCGGTCGGCGCGGTCGGCCGCCGTACGGCCGTCGCCCGCGTCGTCCAGGTAGGAGGCGATGTAGGCGAGCGGCGCGTTCCAGTTGATGGTGACCTCGTTGGTGGCCCAGGAGCCGTTGTCGTCGAGGTAGCACATGGCCGGGGCGCAGCCGCCGAGCTTCTCGGCGGCCACCGGGTCACCGGCGGCGATTGCCGTCGCGTTGGGGCCGCCGGCCACCGTGCCGGGCGGCGGGTGGGGCAGGTCGGGGTTGCTCTGGTGGGCCCAGAACCGGTGGTGCTGGTTCTCGGAGTACCGCTCGCCGTACCCGGTGACGTACGACTGATTGAGCGGGTTGCGGCCGAAGAGGTAGTCGGCGCCGCGCAGGATCGCGTCCTGGTAGGCGGGTTCGCCGGTGAGGTCGTGGGCGACGGCGAGGACGACCATGTTGTTGAGCACCTGGCTGTTGGAGCCCCAGGCGTAGTCCTCGCCGGGCGGGGAGTAGGGCAGCCCGTACGCCTCGGCGCGGGACTGTGCCGCGTAGCGGTCGGCTCCCGCGGTCACGACCGAGCGGACACCGGCGAGTTCGGCGGTGGTCAGGTCGTTGGGGACGGTGGCGAGGGTGAGCACGCCGAGTCCGGCGGTGGAGCCCCAGGAGATGCCGCCGCCGGCGGAGAAGATCCGGTCGGCGTCGCCGTCGAGCGGGGAGGTGAGAAGGGCGGTGCGGTAGGCGGAGTCACCGGTGGTGGTGAAGAGTTCGGCGGCGGCCCAGTAGAACTCGTCGGTCACGTCGTTGTCGCTGTACGTCCCGCCGCCGGTGCCGTCCGCCGGGTCGGCGTACACGGCGGGGTGCGCGGAGGCGGCCTTCCAGGCGGTGGTGGCGGCCCGCAGGCAGCGGTCGGCGAACTCCTGGTCGTACGGGGCGAAGAGGCGGGCGCACTGGGCGCCGGTCGCGGCGAGGTTGAGGGTCGCGGCGGTCGACGGGGCGTGCAGCTCGCGGGGTTGGGGGTCCTGGTCCGGGCGGGTGGGGATGCCGGTCCAGGCGGCGTCGTGCACCTTGTGGTGGACCATGCCCGCGAGCGGTTCACCGGCCGGTACCTGCATGCGGAGCAGGAAGTCCAGCTCCCAGCGGGCCTCGTCGAGGATGTCGGGCACGTCGTTGCCGCGCTCCGGCACGCGCAGGGTGCTGTCGCCGAGTTGGGCACCCTCGGCGTCGGCGGCGGTCAGGGTCCGCTCGTACGTGTCCATCAACTGGGCCACCGCGATACCGCCGTTGACCACGTACTTGCCGTGGTCGCCCGCGTCGTACCAGCCGCCCTGGACGTCCAGGCGGTAGTCGCAGACGCCGGGGACGCAGGGCACGTCGGTGTCGCCCTGGTTGGGCGACGTACCGGCGTGTCCGGCGGGGCGCGCGTACTCCTCGCCGACGAGGTCCGCCTCGATCGGGATGCCGCTGCGGTTGTGGTAGAAGTACGCCAGCGCGTCGGAGCGCAGGGAGTCGTAGAGGTCGGCGCGCACCGAGAACGGCTCGCTGACCTGCCCGTCGACGTCCACGGTGTAGCCGTCGCCGACGGTGGTGAGACCACTGAAGTCGAAGGTGTGGACGCGCTGCCGGGAGGTCGGGTCCTCGCCCGCGGGGACGGTCGCGCCGGTGGCGGCGACGGAACCGTCGGCGGCCTTCACCGTCCAGGTCAGCGGCGCCTCCGCGTCCGTCACCACGGTGCCGCCCTTGGTGCCGTACGGGAGGTAGCCGACCTGGTCGATCCGTACCGGGGAGCCGGTGTCGGGGACGTACACCGGCGGTTCGGCGCCGCCGCGCAGGGAGACGTCGTCGAAGCAGAAGGTGGTGGCCCGCTCGCCGCCGCCGATCTGGAGGGCGACCTGCGCGCCCGGCCGGTCCGCGGTGGCGGTGAACACGTGGGTGACGGTGACCGGTTCGGTGCCGACCGGGTCGGCGGTGGCGAGTTCGGTGGTCCAGGGCTCGACGGCCTCCTGGACGCGGGTCTGCACGGTCAGCGGCACGGTGGAGCTCGCGGCGTAGCTGAGGAGGTACGTCTCCCCGGCTTCGAGGGGGACGTCGTTCTGCCCGACGATCACGTCCCAGGCGTTGGCCGTACCGGCCGGGACGTCGGCGCAGAGGCGCCCGTCGACGACCGTCCCGGAGGTGTTCGCCGTCCACCACCAGGGCGCGGTGCCGGCGGAGAAGCCGCCGTTGGTGATCTGCTCGGCTCCTTCGGCGGGTGCGGGTTCGTCGGCCGCGGCGGCACCGGGTGCGGCAAGCATCGCGGCGAGCAGGGCGACGGCCGTCGCACCGGACAGCCGCGCGAGGGACCGGGCGCCGCGGCGGTGCGGCGGGCGGGGGCGCGAGGTACGGAGGCGTGGGGGTGGGGCGTTCACCGGGACACCTTTCGTCGTGCGTCGGCGGGGTACGGACATGCGGCGCCACCCAGGTTGGGAGCGCTCCCACAGTCGGGGGCCATTCTGGAGCCGGGCCCATCTTTCCGCCAGGGTCATGACAGGACCGACTGTCGGCTGCGGCGCGCATCCGCCCCCTCCGGCGAGCGGGTCGCCCCGCAAGGACAGCCCGTGGACGTCGCGTTGTCACACCCCTGCGCGATCATGGCGGGAGGTGCGGACAGGCCGTACCCAGGCCCTTACCGCCGGCCGACGGGAAGGACGGAGCACTTCATGGACAAGGAACCGTCCGGGGGCCTGGAACCGCCCGGGGTCCTGGTCAAGGACCTGGTGCGCCCGGACCGACGCGGGCCCGCGTCGGAGGAGTTGGCCCGGGGAGGGGCCGTGGCAGCGGAGGCCCTCGTGCGCGCGCTGACGGACCCGTCGTCGCCCGTGACCTGGCGGGAGGCGGCGCCGGTGCTCCGGCGTATCGGGCACCCGGCGTTCGACCGTCTGGCGCGAGAGCTCCTCGACGCACCCACGGCGGAGGCCCGCGAAGAGGTCGGCCACGCGTTCATCCGGTTGGGCGCCGGGGTCGTCGACCGCTACGCCGCCGCACTGTCCCACCCCTCACCCCTCGTCCGCTGCCAGTCGGTACGCGGGATCGGGCTCTGCGCCGACAACGGCCGCACGGCCCTTCCCGCACTGCTTCCCCTGCTCGGCGACACCGATCGCGAGGTCGCCCGTCAGGCGCGGGACACCCTGATGGCGTGCGGCAAGGAGATCGCGGAGGTTCTCGTACCTCTCCTGCTGCGGATACGACGGGAGGGCCCAGGGCGGCAGCGCGCCGGGGCGCTGTCCGTGCTCGCCCGACTCGGCGGCGAGAGCGCGCTGTCCGAGCGCGACGTGGCGGCGATCGAGCGCCTCGTCCGTGTGAAGGCCCCGGACGAGCGGCCCACGGCGCCCTGGACCTGCTGGAACCACTGGATCGCGGTGCCGGGCGGGGACCAGGCGGGAATCATCGAGACGCTCGGCCTCGTCGGTCCGAGGCAGGTGACCTTCGCGCTCGGCAACGACATCGTGGACGCCGACGGCCACGAGGCCGGCCCGGACGACCCGTCCGGTTTCGCCAGGGTCTTCGTCACCCCCGAACTCGACGGCTGGACCTTCGTACTGGGCGCGTGGTGCGACCCCTGCGACGCGGAACGCGCCGAGGACGTCCTGAGGCTCTGCACGCGGCTCAGCGCACGCTTCGGGAGCGCTCAGGCGTACTACTACGGCGCCCAGGGCGACGGCTCGGCCTGGCTCGTCGCCGAACAGGGCTCGGTGGTCCGGCGCTACTGCGAGACCGGAGACGGTGAGAACCATCTGCTGACCCTCGGCGATCCCCTGCCGTTCGAGCGGGCCCACCGGGCGGAACTCGGCCTCCGGCCGGAGTGGGACCCGGCGCTGGAGTCCGACGACGACGCGGACGAGTGGAAGTGGGCCGCGTTCGACCTCGCGCCCGGCATCGCCGAGTCGTTCGGAGCCAGCCCCCTCGCCATCGGCCCGGAAACCGTCACGCGCGGCAGAGGCGTGGTCGCCCTGACTCCGTACGGGGTCGCCCACGGCGTGCCCACGGGCGCCCACCCCGTCTGAGGCCGGCGCCCCGGCACGGCATCGCGCTCCCGGGCCCTCGGGGCCCCGGAACCCCGGAGCCCCGGAGCCCCCGGGGTCAGAGGATCAGGTGCGGCAGGAAGCGGGCGTACTCGTCCGTGACCGGACCGGCCGACTCACGGATGCCGAGGCCCGCCGGCTCGTCGCCGACCACCCAGGCGCCGAGCACCACACGGTTGCCGTCGAAGTCGGGCAGCGGCGCCAGCTCCTGGTAGCAGCAGGGCTCCTCGCGCAGAACCGGCGGGCTGCCGGGGCCGTGCAGTTCGACGCCCGCCCCTTCGCGGCCGAGCAGCGGCTTGGAGACGTACCCGGCGCTGCCGTACCCGGCGAGTTCGCGCGGGCCGTCCAGGTAGGCCGGCAGCAGGTTGGGGTGGCCCGGGTAGAGCTCCCAGAGGATCGCCAGCAGCGCCTTGTTGGAGAGGAGCATCTTCCAGGCGGGCTCGATCCAGCAGGTGGAGCCGGTGCCACCGCCGTTGTCGAGCGTCTCCATGACGTGCGCGCCGAACGCGTCGGTGGTCAGCCACTCCCACGGGTAGAGCTTGAAACAGCTGCGGATGAAGCGGAGCTGCTCGTCGACGAACCGGCCGGTCAGCGAGTCCCAGCCGATGCGTTCGACGGAGAGCGCCTCGGTGTCGATGCCCGCCTGCTGGGCGGTCTCGCGCAGGTACGCGACCGTCATCAGGTCCTCGCCCAGCTCGTCACCGTCCGAGTGCGCGAAGTGCAGGGGCCCGGGCGGCAGGAGCGGGGCCTGCCGCCGCCAGCTCTCGACGAGCCGCTCGTGCAGCGAGTTCCACTGGTCGGCGCCCGGGAAGCGGTCCTCCATCCAGAACCACTGCGCACTGGCGGCCTCCACCAGCGAGGTGGGGGTGTCGGCGTTGTACTCCAGCATCTTCGCGGGGCCCGTACCGTCGTACCGCAGGTCGAACCGCCCGTACACGGAGGGGAGTTCGGCGCGCCGGTGCCAGGACTCGGCGACCAGGCGGGTGAGCCGGGGGTCGGTGATGCCGAGGTCGGCGAAGCGGTCGTACTCCACGATGTGCGCGGCGGCGGCCAGGCACATCGTGTGCAACTCCTCGACGGTCTCCTCCAGCGCCTCGATCTCGGGCAGCGGGAAGACGTAGTACGCGCTCTCGTCCCAGTAGGGGCGCAGCGAGCCGTCCGGGTAGCGGGCGAGCGGGTAGATCACTCCCTGTGCCTCGACGATGCGCTGCCAGTCGGGACGGGGCTCGACGGTGCGGCGTTCCACGGCGGGCTCAGCCGCCGCTGGAGTGGTCGGAGCCGAAGCCGCCGCGGTTGACGGAGGACTTGTCGAAGCTGCCGCCGGAGACCTTGCCGTTCTTGACGGTGCCACCGTAGTAGTAGGTGCCGTGGCCGCCGCTCTTGCACTCGTACTTCGGCAGCGTCTTCTGGGTCACCCGGTCCACACAGCGCTTGTCGGGATCGGATCCGCAGGCGGTGAGGGTCACCGCGAGCAGCCCCATGCCGCCGAGCACCACCGTGCCGGACCGCAGTATGCGCTTGGCCATCTTCCGTACTCCCCCGTCGTGCGGGTGCGCCTCGTGGTGCACCTCGTTCCGCGTAACCGCGTTCCCGCGTTACACGCAGCCAACGGTCAGATTAAATGCCTGGACCATCGGTCTGGAACCGGCGCAAGGTCATGTTCTGGTCACACCGCTCCGGCCGTGCCGGTGGCTCTGACGACGGGACGCCCGTACCGCCGCGTACCCGTATCGCTCCGGGTACGCGGCGGTTCGTCGTGCTCAGCCCAGCGTCACCGTCAGCACCGGCGGATACGCCTTGTTCTCGCGGGAGTTGACGACGACGGCGAGGCCGGGTGCGGCCTGGGCCAGGGCGAGGGAGACGGGACCGGGGGCCGCCGCCGCGACCTGGGCGGTGACGTCGAAGGTGAGCCAGGACGGTACGGCGGTCACCGGGGCGTCCGCGCGGGCGGTGCCGAGGGCGGGGCGGGTGTTCCAGGTGAGGGCGGGTTCGGTCCACGCCGTGTCGGCGACCCCGTACGCGGTCACGACGGCTTCGGTGCCGCCGGAGTCGGAGACGAACCCGTGGACGGAGAGGGTGGCGGAGGCGATCCGGCCGGTGAGCGCCGAGGTGTCGAAGGCGAGGTACGACTGCCGGTTGAAGCCGCTGCCGGTGGCGTTCTTCACCACGAGGGTGGTGGCGGTGGCGTAGGAGGTGTCGGCGTACGCGCCGTCCCGGACGTAGCCGTCCGCGACGGGGGCGAGGGCGGCGCCGGTGACCGTGAAGACGGCCTCGGCGGTGGCCCCGGCGGCGCCCGCCGTGTTCACGGTGAACGCGAGGGTGGGCGAGGCCGTGTCGACGGCGATCCGGGGGTCGGCGCTCACGACCGTGCCGGTGTGGACGAGCCGTACGGTGACCGAGGACGCGGTGTGCGTGGGGTCGGAGACCGCCACCGTCAGGGTGTTCCGGGTGCGGCGCAGGATCACCGAGCAGGGGGCACCGGCCGTGATGCCAGCCGCCGTGCCGGCCGCGAAGAAGTTGGCGGCGACGACTCCGGAGCAGTTCTCCCGGATCGCCTGGACGGCCGGGGTGTTGGCCAGGATCTCCACGGTGGGCTCGGCGGCGCGGGCCGCCGTGCGGGAGGCGGTGGCGCCCGGCAGCAGGACGTAGGCGTACGCGTCGTTCGCCGGGGCGGTGCCGTGGGAGAGGCCGAGGCTGAGGTAGCGCCGGGTGGTGGCGGTGGTGGTGCCGCCGGTGTTGATGTCGTGCCAGGAGCCTGTGCGGTCGGTGCGGGCGGCCCGGACGGTGGCGCCGCCGGGGAAGAGGTAGCCGCCGACCCCGGCGAGGTGCGCCCAGCCGGTGACGTCGAGGGTGGCGGACCAGCCGGCGGTGGACGGCTCGGCGGTGCCGTCGACGGTCAGCTTCGGGGCGGTGCGGGCGCCCGGGGCGCCGAGGTTGCGCTGTTCGACGGTGGTGACGACCTCGGCGCCGCTGCCGCCGGTGATCCCCGCGCCGAGGCAGACGACGGAGTCGTCCAGGCAGAACCAGGACTTCTTCGCGGTGAGGGTCGAGCCGTGGGCCCGGAAGTCGAGGCCGAGGCTGCCGTACGTACCGTCGAGGCTCGCGCCGCCCGCCCAGGTGGCGGCGGGGCGGGTGCCCGTACCGGCCGCGTCGGCGAGGGGCGCGGTGTCCGTGGTGGTGCCGGGCATCCGCTTCGGGTCGGCGGTGGGCCAGAAGTCGTCGGTGAAGTGCCCGGGGTCGTCGGCGAGGTAGAGGTAGGACATGCCGTCGCCGGTGTGCCAGCCGTGCAGATTCTCACCGTTCATCGACTCGTAGCGGGCGATGCGCGTGGAGGAGAGGGCCAGGGCCAGCGCCCAGCCCTTGCCCCGGTGCACGGCCCGGTCCATGTTCGGGAACTGGAGGTGCCCGACCGGTTCGGGGAGGGCCTTCAGGCGGCGGTCGTTCAGGACCGGGGCGGCGAGGGCGACCCCCGCGATGCCGGCGGTGGCGCTGTAGGGGGCGTAGGCCTCGCCCCGGGTGATCCAGCCCTTCGCCAGGCCCTTGAAGCGGGTGGCCTGTTCGGTGGTGGGGGCGGAGAGCGCGGCGCGCAGTACGGCCTGGGCGGTGAGGTTGCCGTCGTAGAAGTCGGTCTCGGCGGCGCGACTGACGGCCCGGCCCCGGACCGCGTCCATGCAGAGGCCGTTCCAGATCCACGGGGCGAACGCGGTGTCCACCGAGGTGTGGATGTGCGCGGCGGCGGGGTCGGTGACCTCGTGCGCGGAGCCGTGCAGCAGCTGGAACAGGTTGGTGAGCCCGCGCAGCAGCACCATGCCGTAGGTGCCGGTGTAGGGGATGTACGAGTGCTGGACGAAAGACCCGTCCGCGTAGAGCCCGTCGTCGGAGGTGACGTACGGGAACACGTCGGAGAGGCCCGCGACGGCGGCGGCGACGCGTTCGTCGCTGCGGCCGAGGATCCCGCGCAGGGCGACGACCTGGCAGAGGTCGACGCGGTTGGCGCCGGTGGAGGTGGTGCGGTCGGCCCCGTACCGGTTCTGGGTGGGGTCGGGTACGAAGTGGTCGATCGCCGCCGTCCAGTCGGCGATCCGGTCCTCGGTGAGCAGGGGGTGGACGAGGATCGCCGCGTTGTTGAGGGCGACGGGGCAGCCGATCTCCCACTCCCACCAGTTGCCGGACTCCACGGCGGTGGCGTTGTACGCCTGGGCGTGCAGGAAGTCGAGTCCGGCCACGATGCCGGCGCCGAGCTCGGCGGAGCCGTACAGGGCGCGCCCGCTGCCGTCGGTGGCGGTGGTGCCCTCGGTGGCGTACGCGGTGGCGAGCGAGGCGAGCGCCTTGTATCCGGCGGTGATGTTGGCGGGGACGGTGAGCGGTTTGCCGGGCCAGAGGGAGTTGCCCTCGGTGTCCGGCGCCATGGTGTTCCACAGGTCGGTCGCGGTGGTCGACAGGACGGCGAGCGCGGGGGCGTAGTCGGCGTCGGTGGCATCGATGTCACCGCCGGTCAGCAGGGTGGCCCAGGTCTCGCGCAGGACGTCGAAGGCGTCGCCGTCGGCTGCCGCCGGGGTGGCGCCGGGCAGCAGCTGGAGGCCGCCCGCGGCGCCGGCCACGGCCAGCGCCAGCGCGGACATGAAGCCGCGGCGGCCGAACGGTGCGGCGGTGATCTCGTGCACTGGATCCTCCTCGGGGGGGCGGAGCTTCGACACGTGCGGTGGTGCGGTGATGTGTTCCGTTCCGGTGGTGCTGGGGGTGCTGGGGGTGCTGCGGGTGCTGGTGCGGGCGGGTCAGACTGCGGGGGCGCCGACCGGGGCCGGGGTCTCGACGCGTTCGCCGGTGGCGCTGGAGCGGTAGACGGCCTCGACGACCTCGACGACGTGCCGCCCGTGGTCCGCCGTGACGGCCGGCGCGCTCTCGCCGCGTACCGCCGCGCGGAACGCGGCCAGCTGCGCGGCGAACGCCCGGGGCACGTCCTGGGACGACTCGGCGGCGAGCACGGAGGGGACGCTGCCGGGCACGTGCTCGGTGTGCAGGGTCGCGCCGGAGCCGCGCGCCACCCGGATCGCGCCGCGCTCGCCGATCAGCAGCAGCTCGTCGCGGGAGGGCAGCCCGGTGCTGGTGACGCCGATGTGACCGACGAGGCCGCCCTCCAGCTCCAGCCGGGCCATCATGTCGGTCTCGATGCCGGGGAGCGCGCCGGCCCGGTGCACGGCGTTGGCGCTGACCGCGCGGACCCGGCGGCCGGCCAGCCAGACGAGCCGGTCCACACAGTGCGTACCTATGTTGACGAAGACACCGCCGCCGGAGACCGCCGGGTCGAAGAACCAGTCGGGCCGGCTGCCCGGCCGGTAGTCGGTGGAACGCCAGTCGCTGACGGCGAGCAGTTCGCCGATGGCACCCGCGTCGAGCGCCGTGCGGGCGGCCACCATCGGGGGCAGGAAGTGCTGGATGTGCCCCACGAAGAGCGTCACCGCGGCGTCCGCGCACGCCTGTTCCATGACCGTGCACTCGGCCGAGTTGGTGGCCATGGGCTTCTCGACCAGGACGTGCAGACCGGCCGCCGCGCTGTCGGTCACGATCGCGGTGTGCAGGGCGTGCGGGGTGTTGACCACGACGGCGTCGACGGTGCCCGAGGCGATCAATGCGCGGTGGTCGGTGAAGACGGCGGCGCCCAGCGGCTCCGCGACCCCGCGCGCGGTCGCTTCCACGAGGTCGCAGACCGCCGTGACACGTACCCCGGAGGTGGTTTCTGCGGCCTGCGCGTGCAGGACGCCGACCGCTCCGGCGCCGATCAGACCGAGCCGTATGTCCGTCACGAGGTGATCTCCCGTTGCTTGGGTGAGGGGGTGGGTGAGGGGAAGGCGGGGGTGGGGGTGGCCGCCTCGGGTCAGGCGGGCCGGGTGGCCGCCTCGGGTCAGGCGGGCCGGGCGCCGCAGGACTGGCGGACGGTGATGCTGGGGCGCAACAGGATGCGATGGCGGGCCGATCCGGGTTCGCGGAGCCTTCGCAGCAGCGTCTCGGCGGCGGTACGGCCCAGCAGGTGTTTGGGGGGTGCCACGGCGGTGAGCGGGATGTCGGCGAGGTCGGCGATCTCGTCGTCGTACGCGACGAGCGCGAGGTCGTCGGGGACGGTGAGCCCGGCCCTGCGGGCGGCGCCCTCCAGGAGGGCCGCCTGCCGGTCGCCGAAGCAGACGGCGGCGGTGGCGCCGCCCGCCCGGAGCGCGGCGAGGGCACGGTCGGCGGTGGCGGGGCTCCACTCCTGCCGGGTCGCCTCGAACTCCGTTGTCGCGCAGCCGAGTTCGGCCGCCGCCTGCCGGTATCCCTCGATCAGCGGCGGGGCGGTCGGGGCGGGGGCACGCAGGACGAGCCCGATGGAGCGGTGGCCGAGCACGGCGAGGTGCCGTACGGCGTCGTAGGCGCCCGCCTCGTGGTGGGTGCAGACGTACTCGCTGGTGTCGCCGAGCGAGGTGCCGCGCCGCTCGATCAGGACGGCCGGGACCGGCAGGGCGGCGATCCGCGCCAGGTAACTCTCGCGTTGCTCGGTCCCGTTGAAGGTGGGGACGAGCAGCAGCCCGTCCGCTCCGCCGTCGAGGAGATCCGCCACGTCCCGCGCTTCGCGCTCTTGGTCGTACCCGGAGCAGGTGAGCAGCAGGCGGGCGCCGGCGGCGGACAGCCCCTCCTCGATGCCCTGGAGGACCTGCGGATAGTAGAACGTGGTGTCGGGGACGAGTACGCCGATCAGGGCGCGGGCGGTGCGGGGGGCGTCGGGCGCCAGGACGAAGGTGCCGGAGCCCTGCCTGCGTACGACGAGCCCCTCGGCGATCAGTTCGTCGACCGCGCGTCGCACGGTGGAGACCGACGATCCGCTGCTGAGGGCGAGTTGCTTCTCCGTGGGCAGGCGCCCGCCGACCGGCCAGGCACCGTCGCGCACCTGTTGCCGCAGCTCCTGGGCGAGGAGCCGGAACTTGAGGTCCTTGGGCCCCTGCGCGAAGGCCCTGCGGCCGGGCGTCTCGCGGTCCCTGTCGGCGGGCATGTCGTCGGGCATGCGGTCGGCCCTGTCGTCGGCCATGTCGTCTCCCTTGAAGGTCACTTGACGGAGCCGACGGTCATGCCTTCGATGATCCGGCGGCCCAGCCATACGTAGCAGGCGAGGACCGGGAGGACGACCACGGCCACGCCGGCGAACAGGCCACCCCAGTCGGCGCCGTTGTACTGCATCTGCTGGAGGAAGCCGAGGAGCGCCAGGGAGAGCGTCTGGTGGTCGGTGTTCTGGATGAAGACGAGGGCGAACACGGTCTCGCCCCAGTGCTGGATCACGTTGAGGATCAGCACGGTGACCAGGCCGCCGCGCGCCAGCGGGAGCATGACCTGCCAGAACGTACGGAAGGCGGACGCCCCGTCGAGGGCTGCGGCCTCCTCCAGTTCGACCGGCAGGGTCGAGAAGAAGCCCGTGAGGAAGAAGACGGCGAACGGCAGAGAGGTCGCGACGTAGACCACGATCAGGCCGAACAGGCTGTCCACCAGCAGCAGTTTGTTCATGACCACGAAGAGCGGCAGCATCACGACCTGCGCCGGGATGCCGAGACCGAGGGCGAAGAAGAGGACGAAGCCGCCGTTGAACCGGGTGGTGACCCGGCTGAGGACGTACGCGGCGGGCGCGGCGAGCACGAGGGTGATCACGGCGGTGCCGCCCACCACGACGAGGGTGTTGACCGCCGCCACCCCGAAGTTCCCCTCGCTCCAGGCCCGGGAGTAGTTGTCCCAGTGCAGGGCACCCGGCAGATGCCACGGCGAGTTGAAGATCTCGTCGCCGCTCTTCAGCGAGGAGAGCAGCAGCCACAGCCCGGTGAGGATGTTGAAGCCGGCGACGATCCAGACCAGCGGGACGCCGAGGACCTGGGTGGTGGTGAGCCGGCTCCTCGTGCGGGCGAGGCGGCCGGGGGGACGACCGGACGTGGTGACGGCCATGGCGGCGGGGCCTCCTGTGGTGGGTCTGGGACACGCGGGCTTCTCGGGGTGTTCCGGTGTACGGGGCGGTTCGGGCGCCGGGCCGCGCCGCGGTGGACGAGTGTCCCCGGGCGCGATCCGGTCGGGGTGGACCGCGCGGTCAGAACTGCACGGTGTCGCGCCGCATGACGCGGCGGATCAGGACGACGAGCACGCCGACCAGGGTCACCATCACGACGGCGCTCGCCGCGGCGGAGCCGTAGCGGGGTACGCCACCGGAGGCGAAGGCCTCCCCGTAGGTGTAGAGCGCGGTGTTCCACACCCCGGCGTCGGGCATCTGTCCGGCGGCACCGGCGAAGGCGTAGATGAACTCGAAGACCTTGACGGCGCTGATGGTCCACAGCACCGCGCAGACGCCGACGACCTCCCACATCAGGGGCAGGGTCACATGGCGGAACTTCTGCAGCGCGTTGGCTCCGGCCAGCTCGCAGTCCTCGTACAGCTCCGGCGGGATCTGGTCCACGGCGGCCATCAGGATGGTGGTGTAGAAGCCGGTGGACGTCCAGACCAGGCCGACCATGATGACCCGGAAGATATTGCTCTGGCCGAGCCAGTTCGGCGGGTGCTCCATGCCCAGCGCGCCCACGAGCGCGTCGGCGAGTCCGTCGTGCTGGAAGAGGAAGCCCCAGAGGATCGACAGGACCACGCTGGGCACGATGTTGGGGAAGAAGAGGATGGAGCGGGCGGCCTTGCGGCCCTTCATGTCCCGCAGCACCATCGTCAGCCCGAAGGAGACCAGGAAGGTCAGTCCGCCGACGCCCAGGATGATCCACAGGGTGTTGGTGAACGACTGCTGGAAGGTCGGATCGTCGAACAGACGGCGGTAGTTGTCGATCCCGACGAAGCTCATGGGGCCGGCGCCGCCCCATTTGTTGAAGCTGAGCCACACCGTGTAGAGCGACGGGCCGGCGAAGAATACGACGTAGACGAGGACGGCCGGCGCGAGGAGCGGCCAGAACAGCTTGCGGCGCCGGGCGGCGAGCGGGCTGGGGCGGGCGGCGGCCGGCTTCTTCCCCGTGCGCCCCTTGCCGGTGGCGGCGGGCGCCGCCGCGTCGGTCGCCGTCCCGCCGTCGGACTTCACGTCGCGGACCTCCGTGTCGGTGGACGTGGTCCCGGTGGCCGTCATCGCGGTGGCCGTCGTCCCGGTGGGCGTCACGAGGCGTTCTTCCAGTAGTCCGCGGTGCCGGACTTGAGCTTCCCCGCGAAGGACTCGGCGCTCAACTTGCCGGTGATGAAGCTGGTGTTGAGCGGCTGGAAGACCTTGGTGTACCACTCGGCGGCGGTCTCCTTCACGCCGTCGAGCGTCTTCACGGGCGTGCCGTCGACCAGAGCCTTCTGTGCGTCGGCGAGCTCGGCCGGGGCGGGGATGTCCGCGCGCGGGGTGATGTTCTTGGCCTCGGTGGAGATGCCGGAGAGCTGCCGCTTGGCGAGGAAGTAGGCGATGAACTTCGACGCGGCGTCGGTGTTCTTCGCCTTCTTCGGGATCGAGAAGCCGATGAGCGAGATGTCCTGCGCCTGCTTCCCGCCGTCCGTGTTCACGGCCGGCACGGGGAACGAGCGGTAACTGAACCCGGGCGAGGCGAACTCGGCCGTCTCGCTGGGCGCGAAGGTGCCCAGCAGCAGGAAGTCGGACTTGCCCTTGGCCCACTTCTGCTGCACGGCGGGCCACTTGGATCCGTCGTACCCACCGGTGAAGTCACCGGCCTTGACCAGGTCCTGGACCTTCCCCAGCGCGGCGACGAACTCCGGCGCCTCGAAGGCCTTGCCGGTCGGGTCGGCGGCGGCCTTGCCGAAGGCGCCCGGGCCGAGGGCGCGCAGAACGGCGTAGTACGTCCAGTAGGCGGAGTAGTCCGCGATGTCGGAGTCCAGGGCGAGTGGGCCGTCACCGCGGGCCTTCTTCCGGTCCGCCAGCAGTGCGGTGAACTCGTCCCAGGTGGCCGGCGGCTTCGCGGCCACGTCGGGCAGGGCCTTGCCGTCGTACCAGACCTGAGTGGTCAGCACCTCGTACGGGATCTGCCAGAGGGCGCCCTTGTCGGTGTTCAGGTCGCGGTAGGCGGCCGGTACGACGCTGCCGACGGTGCTGCCGCTCTCGCCGGGAATCTCCTGGTCGAGCACGGAGGTGAGGTCGAGCGCCTGGCCGGTGGCCTGGAGCTGTGCGTAGGCGAAGCGATCCGCGGAGTCGATCAGGTCGGCGGGGACGTTGGAGGTGTTCAGGGTCGGCGCCAGCTGCTGGACGACCTGCCGCCCCTTCCACTGGACGCTGACCTTGATGCCGGTGTCCTTGGTGAAGCTGTCGATCGCCGCCTGGACCACCTTGGCCTGCGGTTCGTTCTGCTTCCACATGGACCAGTAGGTGAACGAGTCGCCGCCCCCGCCGGCCGAGGAGGCGCCGGACGAACAGGCGGATGCCGTGAGGCCGAGGGTCGCCGCCAGGGCGACGGCGAGAACGGTGCGGCGCGAGAGGCTCGCGGATCGGTCGGAAGGCATGGCTCTCCTCGGAGACGGGGGTCTGAGGCGGGGCTGGCGAAGTGGCCCAATGATTTCCAGCCATTCATAGAGGGGTCAATCGCTTGAGGAGCGAATGAATCCCCTATGAATTTTGCGAGGTCGCGGCACGATCTGCCACAGAAACCGCTCAGCAGCAGGGAATTACGGGTGTCGAGCAGGGAGCCGGGAGCCGAACCCGATTCCAAGACATCAGTAATTCATCTCCTTGAAACAGTTGACTTATCCGGCCACCAGAGCCCACGCTCTGCACAGCCCGGCGAACCCGCCGGGGCGGTCGAACCCACCGGGACGGCCGGACCCACCGGGGCGGCAAAGGCAGCCGGGGGCCCGTGGGCGCCACCGGCCGCTCGGCCCCCACCGCCGCGGGCTCGACTCCCGTACGGGCGACCCGATTTCCGTACCGCCGGCCCGGCTCACACCACCACCGGCCCGGCTCACGTACCACCCGCCCGGCACACGTACCACCCGCCCGGCACACGGACCGCCCGCCCGGCTCCCCGTTCGGCCCACCCGAGGAGGACTTCCCATGGCCAGCCGCGACCCGCTCCGCCCCAACGTCCTGCTGATCCTCTCGGACGACCAGGGGCCGTGGGCCATGGGCTGCGCGGGCAACGACGAGATCCACACTCCGCATCTGGACGCGCTGGCGGACCGCGGGGTCCGTTTCAGCCGCTTCTTCTGCACCTCGCCGGTCTGCTCCCCGGCTCGCGCCTCGCTCTTCACCGGTGAACTGCCGTCCCAGCACGGGGTGCACGACTGGCTCTCGTACCATCACGCCGGACGGACGGGCATCGACTTCCTGTCCGGCCGGACCCTCTTCACCGACGTCTTCGCCGACGCCGGCTACCGCCTCGGCCTCAGCGGCAAGTGGCACCTGGGCGCCAACGACCGCCCCCGCAAGGGCTTCGTGCACTGGTACGCACACGAGAGCGGCGGCGGTCCGTACTACGGCGCCCCGCTCTACCGCGACGGCGTCCGCACCGAGGAGCCCTCCTACCTCACCGACGCGCTCGCCGACGACGCCCAGGACTTCCTCACCGCCGAGTCCGACCGCCCGGAGCCCTTCCACCTCTCCCTGCACTTCACCGCCCCGCACAAGCCGTGGAAGGGGCAGCACCCGGCCGAGTACACGGCGTTGTACGAGGACTGCGCGTTCGACAGCTGCCCGCAGGGCCCCGCACACCCCTGGCAGCCCGTGGACGAGAACGGCGCCCCGGTCGGTGGCGAGAGCGACACCCGCGAGGCCCTCGTCGGCTACTTCGCCGCCACGACGGCGATGGACGCGGCGATAGGCCGGGTACTCGACCGGCTCGACGCGCTCGGACTCACCGAATCCACGCTGACGATCTTCACCAGCGACAACGGCTTCAACGCCGGGCACCACGGCATCTGGGGCAAGGGCAACGGCACCTTCCCGCAGAACATGTACGACAGTTCGGTGCTCGTCCCCTGTTTGATGTCGCAGCCCGGCCGCATCCCCGCCGGGCGGCACAGCGAGGCGCTGCTCTCCCAGTACGACGTCCTGCCCACACTCGTGGAACACCTCGGCATCGACCACGACCACGACCCCGCCCTCCCGGGCCGCTCCTTCGCGGACATCCTGGCGGGCACCGGGAGCGGCACGGACGGTCCCGCGGGCAACGAGGGTCCGGAAGACCCCGACCGCGAGCGGATCGTGGTCTACGACGAGTACGGTCCGGTCCGCATGATCCGCACCCGGGACCGCAAGTACGTCCACCGCTACCCGCACGGGCCGCACGAGTTCTACGACCTGGCCGCCGATCCGGGCGAGGAGCACAACCTCGTCGGCGACCCGTCCCGCGCCACCGAACGCGTGGCCCTCGCCGCCCGCCTGGACGCCTGGTTCGCACGGTACGTGGACCCCGCCCAGGACGGCGCCCGGCTGCCGGTCACCGGCTCCGGCCAGCGGACCCCCGTCTCCCCCGGCTCGCTGCCGACGGCCTTCGAACCGGCACCGGGCAGCGCCCCCTGAGGCAGCTGTGACGGTTTCGGCGAGCCGCCCGGCCGCAGCCGTCCGCGCGGGGCTTCGCGAACGGCTCGCACGGGCCGATCGCACCCCCGTCAACCTGCCTCTCGGTTTTCATCCCCCCGCTCCCGACCGGTGGTCCGGCCGTCCGGAGCGGGCGCCGCGACGACGCCGGTAGGGCCCCGGCGCGCGCACCCGGACGAACCTGCGCGGGCCTGCCCCGCATTCCATACCAACCGGCCCGTTTCTGCCTCACTCTAGGTATCCGAAGATCACCCTTCGGATACGGAGAGGACGAGAAGAGTGAACGCCAAGAGAAGCGAACCCGCCGTCGGAGCGCTGGTGGTGGACGCGTCACGCCCCGGTGTGATCGGCGAGTTCCGGAGCGTCTCGGGCTCCTTCTGGCAGCTGCGGCCGGTGGCCGGAGGGGCCGAATGGCAGGCCGATCCGGAGCAGGTGCGGTTCGCGGACCCCGCCGAGCGGCTGCGCGCCGAGAACGCGCGGTGCAACGCGCGGAGCCGGGGCGAGCGATTGTGACCCGGAAGTGCCGCGTCGGCTTAGGTTCGCCTTGGCACGCAGTCCTTGGCCGACGCGGCACCAGGTGGACACCGGACAGGGCACGGGCCCACCCCGCCGGAGCCCGCCCCCGCCGGCCGAAGGGTGTCCCGTCCTCGCTCCCGGCACACGGCCACGGCCACGGCCACGGCCACGGCCACGGCGCCGGGACGCCCCGGGGTGAGCCCCCCGCTCCCCGGGTCCGGAAAGCTCTTTGGGGTGCAACATCCCTGATTCCTCCCAGGAATCCATGCCTCCGCGCTACGTTTCCGCCGGCTCTGACATCGAGGCTGGAGAGGCGAACAGGCAATGAAGCGAGCGGAGTTACTGCCCCCGACGGACGTATGGCTGCTGGTACGGGCGCTCCCGGTCCCCCTGCAAGGCGCGACCCACCGACTGGCCGACGCCCTCGCGGCGGTCCACGGCCCGAGGTTCGCCGTATGGCACACCAACGAGTTCGTGTTCGGTGTCCGTGCGGGGCGGCTGTTCCTGCGGACCCTGGGCGGCGCGGAGGTACCCGCCCCGAAGGTCGTCCTCGTACGCCAGACCCCGGGCTCCATGCACCATGACCGCGAGGTGACCCTGCTGCGGCACCTGGAGCGCATGGGGTCCGTCCTCCTCAACCCGCTGGCGGCGCACCTGGTCTGCCGCAACAAGGTCTGGCAGATGCAGGAACTGGCCCTGGCCGGACTGCCGGTGCCGGACACCCTCTCGTACGGGACGGCGCCTCTGGAGGGGGTGGTCCGCACTGAGGGCCTCGACACCCCGTGCGTGGTCAAGTCGGTCACCGGCCACAAGGGCAAGCAGGTCTTCCTCGCCCCCGACACCCATCTGCTGCGCGGCATCGCGGGCGCTCTGGCGCAGGAGACCCCGCACCTCTTCCAGGAGTACGTCTCGCACTCGCACGGCCGGGACCTGCGGCTGATCGTGGTCGACGGCGAGACCGTGGGTGCCGCCGTACGCACCTCCCGCAACGGCGGCCTCGCCTCGAACATCGGCCAGGGCGGCTCCGCCACCGTCTGCCCGGGCGAGTATCCGGAGGCGGAGGCGCTGGCCGTGCGGGCGGCCGGGGCGATGGGCCTCGCCATCGCCGGGGTGGACCTGCTCTTCGCCTCGGAGAACACCTTCACGGTCTGCGAGGTCAACGCGGTCCCCGGCTGGCGCCCGCAGATGACGGCGGTGATCCCCGCCATCACGGCGGGCGTCGACCGCCGCATCGAGGCGTGGGGCGGCTGAGGCCGGCCCCTTCGCCTCCCGCACCCGCGCGGCCGGGCCCGGCCGACACGCCCTGCGCGGGTTCCCGGCGGAATTGCCGCCGGGACCCCTCGGCCGGGCTCCGGAGTGCGGCGCCCGCGAGGCCTCAGGACGAGGGCGGTGCCTCGACGACCCGCTGGAACTGGCCGAGATCGTAGTTGGCGAGCACCGAGTCGAGGTTGGTGACGGCTCCTAGGTGCTCGACGAACCCCTTGGGTTCGTACTCGATCTGAAGGGTCACGCGGCTCGCGGTGTCGTTCAGGTGATGGAACGTCACCACTCCGGCGTGCGTGACGCCCTCGACCGTCTTCCAAGCGATGCGGTCCTCGGAGATCACCTCGGTGAGTTCCGCCGTGAAGCTCTTGTCCACCCCGGGAAGCGACAGCCACCACCGGAAGTGGACGTCATCGATCCTCTCGACCCTCTCCACATGGCTCAGGAACTCGGGCCAGCGAGTGACGTTGCTCCACAGTGCCCAGCTCGTTGCCACCGGCACCTCGACGTCGACCGTCTCCACGATGGATGCGGACATTTCGCGCCCCTTTCCTGCTGATGCTTCGGCCCGTACCCTCCATCGACTACCCCTCGAACCCGGGATCACTACCGCGACGCCGAGAGTGTGGATCGGACCCGCCGCACTGCCGCGCGTCGTCCGTTTCCTGAGCGGGGCGGACCGGGCCACGTGCCCCCGAAGGGTCCGGGTGGTCCCGGGCACGGTACGCCAAGCCCGTGGGAGGAGGGCTGCGACTCGATCAGGGTTGGGGGCGGTTGCGGCAGAGGCAGAACGGGTGCCCGGCCGGGTCGGTGTAGACCTGCCAGCCGTAGCCGGACTCGCCGACGAAGCTCTTCAGGAAGGTGGCGCCCAGCTCGGTCACCCGACGCCGCTCGGGCTCGAACTCGTCCACTTCGAAGTCGAGGTGGAACTGCTGCGGATGGTCCTGGCCCGGCCAGCTCGGCGGCTGGTAGTCCGCCACCCGCTGGAACGACAGCTCGATGCCGTCGTTGCGCAGGTTGACCCAGTCCTCCTGGCTGGTGTCCGTGTTGATCTCCCAGCCCAGTACCTCGGCGTAGAACTCGGCCAGCTTCCACGGGTCGGGGCAGTCGAGGATGACGTCGGTGAACTTCAGCATCGGATCATCGTAGGCGCACAGCCGGACGCGCGCGATGGTGAATTCGGCGATCCCCGGCAGGGGTTCGGTGAAGATCCGGACGCTGACGCCGCTCACCGGCCCACGGTCCGCCCTCCTCGCCGGTGCGGTGTCGACGCGTTCTCGGGGCAGGCGCCCCATCCTGGGGAATACCGGGGAAATACCTGGTGAGAGGTACGGATCATGCCGGAGACGAGGAGGCCGACGGTGGAGTGGGAACTGGGCGAGGAGTTCGGGACGCCGGACGGCGTCATGCGCTGGCGGCGCTTCGGCGACGGAGGTCCCACCGGCGACGCCCCCCTCGTGCTGGTGCACGGCACCCCGTACTCCTCCTTCCTCTGGCGGGACATCGCGCCGGCGCTCGCCCGTACCCGCACGGTCTTCGTCTTCGACCACCTCGGCTTCGGCCGGTCGGAGCAGCGCGAGGGGCAGGACCTCGGCCTGGCGGCCCACGCGAGGAGGTTCGCCGCTCTCCTCGACCACTGGGGGCTGTCCTCCCCCAGCGTCGTCGCGCACGACATCGGCGGCGCCGTGGCCCTGCGGACGCTGCTGCTGGAGCGGCGGAACTACCGGGACCTGACCCTCTTCGACGCGGTGAGCGGCGGCGACTGGGAGCGGGGACTCTTCCGGCTCTTCCTGGAGCACACGGAGGTGTTCGAGCAGCTGCCGGAGTACGCGCACGAGGCGCTGGTGGCCGCCCATCTGCGGCACGCCACGCACGTCGGCTTCCGGCCGGGAGTCCTGGACGCGTACCTCGCGCCGTGGCGGGGAGCCGCGGGGCAGGCCGCGTTCTACCGCCAGTACGGCCAGATCAGGCAGGCGGACACCGCCCCGTACGAGGATCTGCTCGGCACCCTCTCCCTTCCGGTACGGCTCATCTGGGGGCGGGAGGACCGCATCCTCCCCCCGGAGTACGCGCGATGGCTGCACGAGCGCGTCCCGCACGCCGAACTGCACTGGATCGAAGGCGCGGGTCACCTCCTCCAGGAGGACGCGGCGGGGCAGCTCGTGGCCCGTCTCACCTCCGGGTTCCCCGCGAAGGCGTGAGCCTGCCGCCACGGGCCACGCCCAGGGGGAGCGCCGCCCCCACGCGTCCGCAGGTGCCCTACGCGTCCGCAGGTGCCCTGCGCGGGCGGAGCAGGTCGAGCACCTCGGTCCAGTCGTACGCATCGCGCCCACCGGCCGCCTCGGGCTGATGCGGTACGTGGCCGCCGACCAGGACACCCATGGAGCGGAGCCGGTGCAGGCTCTCCTCGTACGCGGGGTGAGCGGCCTGCGCCGCGTTGACGTAGGGCTGCACGGCTACGGGGATGCCGAGCCCGTACGCCTCGCAGAGGATGCCGAGTGCCAGGGTGTCGGAGATCCCCGCGGCCCACTTGTTGATGGTGTTGAAGGTGCCGGGCGCGACCGCGATGGCATCGGCCGGCGGCAGCGGCTGCGTGCTGCCGGGACGGCGCCACGCGGAGCGGATCGGGTAGCCGGTCTGGGCCTCGACGGCTTCCTGATCGATGAACCCGAGCCCGTTCGGGGTCGCGATCACGCCGACCCTCCACCCCTCGGCCTGCGCCGCGGAGATGAGTTCGCCCACGCCGTCGGCGACGCCGGAGGCGCAGACGACGACGTAGAGGAACGGTTCGTGGTGCTCGGTCACGCCTGATCTCCCCGCTGTCGGCCGGTTCCGCGTCGGTACGGCCGGTCCCCGGTCCGGGAGGGGCGGGGACGGCTCCGGCTGCACGCGCCCAAGTCTGCCCTGCGGCCCCCGGGTCGGTGAGGGGTTCGCCGTACGCCTTCGGAAACCCTCCCGGGCGGCAGCTCGCGCCAGTCGCCTATCCTCACCCGCATGGCGACGGACTGGATGGCGGAAGCCGAGCGGCTGGGCCGGGGGCACCGTCCCCACGATCCGGTTCCGCCGCTCGCGGCCGGGCGGAATGGCTCTCCGCCACCGCTCTCCGAGGCGGAAGTCCGCGCGGCCGAGGCGGAGTTGGGGATCACGTTCCCCGAGCAGTACCGGGAGTACTTGCTCCGGGAGAGCGCCGGTGGCGTGGTGAACCGGCTGCGGCGCACCGCTGCGGGCTGGGGCTGGGACGGGGATCACCACACCAACCTCGCCCTGCTCTCCACCGCCTTTCCGCATCCGGACTCCTGCCGTGCCCGCGAGGAGGAGCTGGACGCCCGTGAACCCCGGCCGGAGGACTTCCCGGACCCCGGCGCCCACCTGGCGGCTCGGGCGCGGTGGGACGCCGAGTACGAGGTGTTCCAGGAGTACAGGACCGCCGGAGCGGTGTACGTCCAGGACAACGGCTGCGGCTTCTCGACGCTTCTCGTGGTCACCGGTCCGCACCGGGGCACTCTGTGGTTCGACGGCCGGGCCACCTGCGACCGGATTCTTCCGTTGAACCTGGACGGCGGGCCGGTGTCGTTCGTGGAGTGGCTCGACCGGAGGTCCATGGACCTGCTCGACTGGTGAGCACGCCGGCGGCCTCCCGTCACTCCCCGGCCGGCGCTCCGGGTCGCGCCATGGTCATCCCGAGGTCCTGGCGCATCCCCTCGCGCAGGACGACCAGGCGTTCCCACAGCTCCTCGATCTGCCCCTCCAGGGCTTCGGGACCGTCGCCCGGGTCCGTCGCGCCGGTGTCCAGCCGCACGACATGGCGATGGATCCTCTGCAGGGCGCCGTTGACCCGGCCGGCCAGGCCGTGGACCTCGTCGGAGGCGAGGATGTTCACCTCCGCGTGGTGGGCGACGTACGCCCTCCAGCTCTCGTGGAGCGTGTCACGGCGCGGACCGTCCACCGCGCCCGTCCGCCGCAGGTCGGCCGCGCAGGCCGCGAGGGCGTCCCGGACCGAGCGGGACGCGGCGTTGAACCGCACGTAGACGGCCTGCCGTTCGGCGAGGAGGCGGTCGTCCCGGGCGCGTGTCAGGTCCTCCTGCCGGTGGCGCTCGACACGCTCCTGCTCCCGCTGGTGGACCCGCTGCGCGTGGCGTTGCGCGAGCAGGACCGAGACCAGCGACACCGCGCCTCCGATCACCGCCGCCGCCAGTGTCAGCATCGCCGCACCCATCGCACCCCCCTGCGACCGCCGTCGCCGTCAAGGTAACGGATCCGCCCCCGGCGCGTCCGGCCTCGCGGCGGTTCACGTCAGGGCGGTACCGGCCCGTTCACGTCACGGCAGTACCCGGCACAGTGCGTCCAGGGTCCCCTTCCAGGCGCTGTCCGAGGGACTCCCGTAGCTGATGACCAGCGCGTCCCGCTCCCGTGCGGCGTCCGGGTGGCGGAAGTAGGAGAGACCCTCCAGGGCCAGTCCCTGGAACGCGGCGGCCGAGATCACCGGGCGTTCGGTGCCCTCGGGGAGTTCGAGTACCGCGTGCAGCCCGGCCGCGATACCGCTGATCCGGATGTCCGGGGCCCGTTCGGCCAGGGCGGCGACGAGTTGGTCGCGTCGGCGTCGGTAGCGCAGCCGCATCGCCCGCACATGGCGGTCGTACGCCCCCGAGGCGATGAGCTCCGCGAGGGCGAGCTGGTCGAGGGAGCCGGTCGTCCAATCGGAGAAGCCCTTGGCGTCGGCCAGTTCCGCCACCATGCCGGCGGGCGCCACCATCCAGCCCAACCGGATTCCCGGAGCGAGGGACTTGCTCACCGTGCCGATGTGGACGACCCGGTCGGGGTCGAGTCCCTGGAGGCTGCCGACCGGCTGGCGGTCGTAGCGGAACTCGCCGTCGTAGTCGTCCTCGACGATCAGCCCGCCCGTCGCGCGCGCCCAGTCGACGACCGCCGCCCGGCGGTCCGGATGCAGCGGCACCCCGGTGGGGAACTGGTGCGCGGGCGTCATGAGTACGGCGCCCACCTCGGGCCGGGCCTCCAGTTCGGTCACCACCGTGCCGAGTCGGTCGACCGGAAGGCAGGGCGTGCGCAGTCCGGCCCGCGCCAGGGCCGTTCGGTGGAAGTCGAGCCCGTACGCGTCGACGGCGACCGCGCGCACCCCGCGCCGCGCCAACACCTCGCCGACCAGGCGCAGTCCGTGGATGAATCCCGAGCAGACGACCACGCGTTCCGGGTCGGCGTACACCCCGCGGACCCGGCCGACGTACTCCGCGACGGCGGTGCGCAGTTCGGTGCGCCCGCGCGGATCGCCGTACCCGAAGGCCTCGTCGGGCGCTTCGGTGACCGCGCGGCGCGACGCGCGGAGCCAGGCCGCGCGGGGGAAGGAGGCCAGGTCCGGCTGGCCGGGCATCAGGCTGTACGTGGGCTGCCGTCGGGCCGGCAGGGGCCTGCGGGCCGCCGGGGTCCCGCCGCGCGGCGCCGACCTCCGTGCGACGCGGGTCCCGGAGCCCTGGCGGGCGGTGAGCCACCCCTCGGCGACCAGTTCCGCGTACGCGTCGGCCACCGTGTTCCGCGCGATGCCCAGGTCCGCGGCGAGTACCCGGGAGGACGGCAGCCTGCTGCCGGGTGTCAGCCTCCCCGTGCGCACGGCATCCCGCAGCGCCTCCATCAGCCCCTCGCGCAGGCCCCCGGCGCGCGGTTCGATGTGCAGGTCGGCGCCGAAAGTGGCCCAGGAATCCGTCATGGAAATGGACCATAGCCGGGCGCCACCCGAGCCGTAGCGTGGTGGGCATGACGACACAGAACCACACCCACGCCACGTCCGAGTTCACTCCCGAGCACACCCCGCGCCTCAACTGGGCGGAACTCGCCCCCGACGTCTACAAGGCCATGGTCCGGCTGGACGCGGCGGCCCGTAAGGGACTCGACCCGGTCATCGGCGAGCTGGTGAAGATCCGCTCCTCGCAGCTCAACCACTGCGCGTTCTGCCTGGACATGCACACCAAGGACGCCCTCGCGCAGGGCGAGACCGTCCAGCGGATCGTGCAGCTCAGCGCGTGGGAGGAGTCGAAGCACTTCTACACGGAGAAGGAGATCGCGGCGATCGAGCTGACCGAGGCGATCACCGTCGTGACCGACGGGTTCGTGCCGGACGAGGTCTGGGAGAAGGCCGCCAAGCACTTCGACGAGACCGAGCTGGCCCACCTGGTCGCCGCGATCAACGTGATCAACGGCTGGAACCGCTTCGCCGTGAGCACCCGCATGGTCCCGGGCCACTACACCCCGGGCGCGCACTGACCCACCCCGCGGTGCTCGCCGCACCGCACCCGTCCGGCTGCCGCACGCACCCGCCGGGCCGCCCGCCGGGCCGCCCACCGGGCGCCCCCGCGGGTGCGTGCGGGCCGCGGGTCCGGCCGGTCGGCGACACCCGTCCGCGTCCGACCGCCCGGGCCGCCTCCTCCTCCACCCGCTCCGGTCCGGGAGCAACCGCACTCGTTCACCCCCGAATTACCCGCGGATTCTCATCGATTTCCGCCGCCCACGCCCGACGGTGGCGAAGCGGAGAGCAATATCATCGCTTTCCGTCATCCGCGGTAAGTCCGTCCTTGGCCCGGGGCGCCCGCGTTCGCGAAAACCTCCGTGGCATGCTCTTGCCACACCTCGCCATTTCCGGTGGTGTGTGGACGAGTTGAGTCCCGGAAGGACGAACCCACAGATGCACTCCCCTCTCATATCCAGGCTCGCCATCGCCCTGACGCTCACCACAGTGGCCTCCGCCTCGATCACGGGCACCACCGCCACGGCCGCTCCCGCCCCGAGCGGCTCGCGCTTCCAGACACTTCCCGCTCCGACCGCGATCGCGGGCGCCGCACGTACCGCGGCCTTCGCGCACGCCGCGAGTACGGGGCTCACCGGGCTGAGCGGACTGGTCGCCACGGACGTCATGACCGACCGGAGCGGCTCGCAGCACGTGCGCTTCTCGCAGACCTTCCGGGGCATTCCCGTCGTGGGTGCCGACATCGTTGTCCACCTCAGCAGGACCTCCGGGTACCTCGGGGTGACCCGCGCCGCCGACAAGCCGGTCTCGGTGCCCACGGTGGCGGCGAAGGTCACCACGCAGCAGGCCCGCACCAAGGCGGCCTCGGTGGTGCCGAAGGGTGCCGCCGCGACTCCCCGGCTGGTCGTGCGCTTCCACCAGGGCGCGAGCATCCTCGCCTACCAGGTGGGGGTGTCCGTGAGCGGGAACGCGGTGGCCTCCCACTCGGTACTGCTCGACGCGGTGACCGGCAAGGTGGTGAGCGACGCGGCCACCCTGGACGGGTTCATCTCGCCGAAGCTGGAGAGCAGGCTCAAGTCCCTGGGTGAGCACGCCACACCCTTCACGACCACGCACACGCTCGCGCCCGTGGCCGGCCGCGTCGCCGGCGCCTACCCGGTCTCGGCGGTGGGCACGGGCGCGTCGATGTACGACGGCACGGTGACCCTGAACACCACGCGGACCGCCGCGTCCTCGTACAACCTCACCGACACCACCCGCGGCAGCGCCCAGGTCAAGAACGCCAAGAACCAGTCCCTGTCGGAGGCGAGCGTCTTCACCGGCTCCGCCGCCATGACCGACTCGGACAACAAGTGGGGCAACGGCACCACGTCCGACACCAACACCGCCGGTGTGGACGCCCAGTACGGGCTGGCCTCGACCTTCGACTTCTACAAGAACACCTTCGGCCGCACCGGCACCAAGGGCGACGGCGTCGGCCCGCACGGCGTCGTCCACTACGCGCGTGGTTACGGCAACGCCGGTTGGAGCGACGGCTGCTGGTGCATGGTCTACGGGGACGGCGACGGCTACACCTTCACCAGGCCGCTGACCCAGCTGGACGTCACCGGGCACGAGCTCACACACGGCGTGGTGGCGTCCACGGCCGGTCTGGAGACCGACTACGACTCGGCCGGCAACCAGATCGGCGAGCCGGGTTCGCTCAACGAGTCGCTGGCCGACATCTTCGGCACCGCCGTCGAGTTCACCACCAACAACCCCGCGCACGCCCCCAACTACCTGATGGGCGAGCAGCTGGGCCTCAGCCAGGGATTCCTGCGGAGGCTCGACCACCCGTCGCTGGACAAGCTGGAGGGCGCGGTCGACTACTGGAGCACGAAGGCTCCCACCACGGAGGTGCACGCGGGCTCGGGCGTCTCCTCCCACGCCTTCTACCTGCTGGCGGAGGGCAGCGGGTCCAAGACCATCGGCGGCGTCCCGTACAGCTCGGCGACGTACGACGGGTCGACCGTGGCCGGTATCGGCCGCACCAAGGCGGTGGCGATCTTCTACCAGGCGCTGACCCGGTACATGGTCTCCAGCACCGACTTCCACGACGCCCGCACGGCGACGCTCCAGGCCGCGGCGGACCTGTACGGGTCGGCCGGCACGGAGTACGCCACCGTGAACAAGGCATGGGCCGCGGTGAACGTCACCGCGGCCAACGGCTGACGACGACCGGCCCGCCCGGCGGCCGGCCTCCGGCCGGGCGGCCCGGACCCGCCGCCGAGGTCCCACCATTCCTGGCGAACGGCGGGGTCCTCGGCGTCCGGTCGTTCAGCGGGCCGCTCCCCGCGGGTCGAAGCCGGCGACCGCCTCGTCGAGGATCTCCTGGTGGAGCGGCCACGCCGTGTCGGGTGCGGCGACCAGCAGGGCGTACAGCTTCCCGTCCGAGGCGGTGAACACCCGGTCGACCACCTGGCGGCGGGTGCCGGTGGCCTCGTGGTCGTACGCGTAGACCAGCTCGGCGGCGTCGCCGCCGTCCGGGGAGTCCACCGCCCCGACGCTGATCTCCTGGAATCCGGGGCTGCCGCTGCGGCTCCCGGAAGCGGCGTGCACCGCGTCCAGGGCGCTGGTGAACCCGGTGACCTGCCAGATCTGGAGCAGCGAGGTGCCGTCGTCGGAGGTGTAGTAGACGCCGTGGTCGTCCTCGGTGCGGTGCTGCCACTCCTCGGGCACGAAGACGGTGAAGCCGCTCTGGTCCGAGACGGTCGCGTACCCGGGTTCGGGCATCACCGCGGTGGCGGTCCCCTCGTCCGCGGGGGCCGGGCCCTCGCCGGTCGGCTCGGCGGCGGGCTCCTCGCCGGCCCCCTCCCCGCCGGCCGCGTCCACCGGGAAGGCGGACTCGGAGACCGACTCGGAGACCGACGCACCCCGGCCCGCCGCGTGCTGGTCGTCGTCCCTGGCGAGGGTGAACCAGAGGGCGGCCGTGCACGCGGCGAGCACGCCGACCGTGAGCCCGGCGGTCAGCGGGGTGAACCGCTGCCACACGGTGCCGACGTCTTCCTCCCGTACGCCGTCCCCGGGCTCGATCTCGCCGACGAACCCACCGACGGTTCCGCCGCCCGCCCCGCCGACGGGTCCGCCGCCCGCCCCGGCTGCGGAGCCGGACGCGAACCCGCCCCTCCCGTCGGGGCCGTAGACGTATCCGCCGGGCGAGCCGTCCACCGGCGACGCCGGGTACGGTCCGGGCAGGTCCGCCGGTGGGGCCGCCGGGACCACCGGCAGGACCACCGGCAGGACCACCGGCGGGGAAAGAGGCAGCGGTGGCAGTGCTGCGGGCGGGGCCTGCTCCCCCGTCTCCCACCTCTGTGTCTCGTCGTTCCAGCGCGGTGCGCCGCCGCCCTCCATCGGTCAGCCTCCCAGCAGGGCCGAGAGCTCATGGCCGACCGCGACACCCGAAGCCAGGGTGGCGACGAAGGCTCCGGCCGCCTCCATGGCCTCCCGGACGCGGACGAGCCGGCCGGGCACGGCAGCACCCTCGGTCTCGATCTCCTCTTCCACGGCGGCGAGTTCGCGGTCGAGTGCCCCCGTGGCGACGGTCTCGACGAAGCGGGCGAGGTCGGCGCGCAACTCCTTGACCGTACGCAGCAATTCCGCCTGGTCCTCGGCGACCGGCGCACTGTTCTGGTTCTGTGTCACGGTGTTGTGGTCGCCGATGGCGAACGCGCTGCCCGTCACGGAACCGATGCGCACACCGGCCGGCGGCCTCTGCTGCCCGTCCGTGCTTCCCATGGTCATCTCCCTCCGGTGGAGCGGGTCACTTCTTCGGGCCCTCGGCGGCGAGCGGCGAGGACGGTCGGGGGGACGGCACCGGCGTGCCGACGTCGCGGTCCGGTCCCGACCGGGGCGCACCGCCCGCCTTGGAGTCCGGCGCCGCATCCGGGGCGTCCCGTCGCTCCGCGCGCGTCCGGTTGGTGGTGACGGTGTTGTGATCGCCGACGCCGATGGCGCTGTCGACCGCGGACTCGATGAAGACGCCGCCCGCCCCCACTTGGATGATCTTCTGCTCGAACTCGTCGGTCTGCCAGCCGGCTTCGCGCAGCGCCAGCCGTACCCCACTGGTCACCCGGTCCTCGATGCTCTTGAGGTAGCGGTCGACGTCCATCTCCTGGAAGAGCGCGGCCCCGGTGTCCGAGGCGAGCTGCCGGACCGAGAGTCCGGGCCCCTCGGGGAGCGCTCCGCCGAAGCCCTCGGTGAGCTGGCGCCGGACGCCGACAGCTGTCTTGAAGAGCGTCGTCAGGGAGGCCACCAGGGAGTCGGGCACTCGGGTGGCCGCCCAGTACGCCTTTCCGAACCAACTGTTGTTGCGGTGCTGGTGTGCGATCTGGTCCGCGTCCCGGAAGTACGGCAGCAGCGGCGTCAGTATGTGCGGGGCGACCTCCAGCATCAGCATCCCGCCCTGGGTGTGGACCCGGACGAAGACGGTGACGACGACCTCTTCGCCCCAGCCTCCGACCCTGATCCGCAGGAAGTGGCGACGGCCTTCGCCGCCCTCCTCCAAGGCGGCCCGCCGGTGCGTCTCGAACCCCTCGGGCCCGTACGGGGCGTCCTGGCGCCTCAGCAGCCCTCGCACCGGGAGGAAGACGCACTCGTCGACCTGGAGTTCGCGCAGCCGGTCGCGCACGGCCTCGGCGGCCTGCGGCGAACCGTGCGGGGACGGCACCCGCAGCCCTTCGAGCAGCGGCACGATCCGGCGGAGGATGGCAGCGTTGTCGAGAGGTTCGGCCTCGGTGTCCGTACGCGAGCGGAGCTCGACGGAGAGGTTCCACGCACGGCGGGTGTCGCCGCTCCCACAGAACGGATCGGCCTCGTTGTACATGATCAGCGGGGAGTGCTGCTCGACCCGGATGCGGTCGCGGAGCCGGCGGAACCGGCCGCCCGCGGACCGCTCGGCCGGGTCGGCGGAGAGGTCGGCGAAGTGCTGCGGAGAGAGATGCGTGCCCATCGCCCGGGCCCACCGGTCGCGTTGGACGACGAGGAGGGCGGCGATCCCGGCGAAGGCCAGCAGGCAGAGCCACGGCAGCGAGGTGGGCATGCCCTCCAGGAGTCCGGAGAGGAGGCCGGGCCCCAGGACGAACACGCCGAGGAGGCTGTCGGAGAAGCCGTCGTCCGACCCGTACGAGCCACTGGAGTCGTAGGAGTAGGAGGAGTCTCCGTCGTCGAACCAGTCGACGGTCCCGCCGAAGAGGGCGCCGCCGACGACCACCAGGAACGCGACGAGGAAGAAGCGTCCGTACCAGCGCATCAACAGGGCCGGGAAGACCCGGTAGAAGGGTGGCTCGGCGGAGGTTCCCCGTACGGCACGGGCGAGACCGATGTAGACGGCCGCCATGGCCGGCAGGAGGAAGACGCCGCGGGTGACGTAGACCGCCAGCACCCAGCACGCCAGGACGCCCGCCGCCCACTGGAGCCGGGTCCTCCGCGCCCACAGGGCGTGCGCCAGGACACGGGTCGCGTCGAAGCCCGCGGACGGGGCGACGATGCGGTTCTCCTGGACGTAGAGGTGGTCGATCACCGCGTCGCGGAAGCTCTCGTCGTGGTGGACCCCGGCGCAGAGCAGCCGACAGGCTTCGCTGCCCGACGGATGCACCGGCGGTCTCGCGCGCGGCTCGTCCCCGCCGCGGGGCTCCTGCGACGGCACGGAGGTCACGGACACCGGCACCCTTTCGATGGGCGACCCGGCTCGTTCGCACGGGGTCGCACGGGAAAGGACGCCAATGTAGCGGCAGTTGCGCGACGGCGCGAGGTGATTGCCCGTCAGATCCCGCCGCCCGCACGCCGCCTCGCTCACCGGGGCCGCCCTCCGCGCACACCGGAGCGCCCGCACGGCCGATGCCGTACGGGCGCTCCGGAAGCCGGTGGGGGCCGGTGGCCCCTCGGGCTCAGATCAGGCCGAGCTCGCGGACCGCGTCGCGCTCCTCGACGAGCTCCGCGACCGACGCGTCGATGCGCGCGCGGGAGAACTCGTTGATGTCCAGGCCCTGGACGATCTCGTACGAGCCGTTCGCCGTGGTGACCGGGAAGGACGAGATGATGCCCTCGGGGACGCCGTAGGAGCCGTCCGACGGGATGCCCATCGAGGTCCAGTTGCCCTCGGCGGTGCCGTTGACCCAGGTGTACACGTGGTCGATGGCGGCGTTGGCGGCCGAGGCGGCGGAAGACGCGCCACGGGCCTCGATGATCGCCGCGCCGCGCTTGGCGACGGTCGGGATGAAGGTGTCGGCGAGCCACACCTCGTCGTTGACGACCTCGGCGGCGTTCTTGCCGGCGATCTCCGCGTGGAAGATGTCCGGGTACTGGGTGGCCGAGTGGTTGCCCCAGATCGTCAGCTTCTTGATGTCGGAGACGGCGGCACCGGTCTTGGCGGCCAGCTGCGAGATCGCGCGGTTGTGGTCGAGGCGGGTCATCGCGGTGAAGCGCTCGGCCGGGACGTCCGGCGCGGCGGCCTGCGCGATGAGCGCGTTGGTGTTGGCCGGGTTGCCGACGACGAGGACCTTGATGTCGTCCGCGGCGTTGTCGTTGATGGCCTTGCCCTGGGGCTTGAAGATGCCACCGTTGGCGGAGAGCAGGTCGCCGCGCTCCATGCCCTTGGTGCGCGGGCGGGCGCCGACGAGCAGCGCGACGTTGGCGCCGTTGAACGCGGCGTTGGCGTCGTCCGTGATCTCGATGCCGCGCAGCAGCGGGAACGCGCAGTCGTCGAGCTCCATCGCGGTGCCCTCGGCGGCCTTGAGACCCTGCGGGATCTCCAGGAGACGCAGGTTGACCGGCACGTCCGGGCCGAGCAGGTGGCCGGAGGCGATGCGGAAGAGCAGCGCGTAGCCGATCTGGCCGGCCGCGCCGGTCACGGTGACATTCACGGGAGTGCGGGTCATGGCGATCTCCGTTAGACAGCTGGCGGTGGGGGCTCATGGCCCCTGGAGCTGGACATCTCCTGAATCTTGATGTGAAGAGATATCCGTCGGTCAGGCTATCCGACCCGGGCCGCGCGGACCGCCCGCCCCCCTGTGTCACGGCCCACAGACAGTCCGTACCGGCACCGGGAGCGGCTCGGTCCGTGCGGGGAAGGAGTGGGGTCGACCAGGGAAGGAGTGGGCCCGACCGGAGAGGAAGTGGCCGCGACGGCCCCGTGCGCGGTGGTCACGAGGCGGTCGCACAGCGGTCACACGGTGCCGGAATGGTCACTTCCGTGCCACAGGGGCCGCCCGTTCCTTGCCCCGTCTGGTCGTGTCCATGACTCTTGGAGCGGGTCGCGGACGGCGCTCGCGTCGCCGCCCGCCGGGGCCGCACCGCCCCGCCCGTCCCAGGTGTCCGTCCCTGTCGGGGGAAGGGACGGACACCGCCGGGGCCGCGCGTGCGAACGGCCCTCAGGCCGTCCGTCCGCCGCCGGAACCGGAGCGGACCGCGGGACGGACACCGCCCTCAGCGGATCGTGAAGTGGACCGCGTCCTCCAGGACCGGGACGTCCAGCCACGGCTTCGGCTGCGCCATCAGCGCGAGCAGCACGATCAGCGTGCCCATCACCCCGTACGTGACCAGGTCGGTGAACCGGGACCGTACCGCCAGCATGCCGACGGAGGGGACCACCCAGCGCAGCACGGCCCCGACCAGCAGGGCCACCCCGATCAGCAGGGAGCCGATCCGGAACGCCTCGGCGAACGGGTCGGTGGCCACGATCAGCAGCCCCAGGGCCGCCGTCACGAGCACCGTGAGCAGCGGCCACTGGCGGGCCGGAGCGGGGGCGTCGCCCGACGCGGCCCGCCCGCCACCCTCGGGGCGGGCGGTGTCGCGGGTCAGCGAGAACCGCCAGGACCGCTGGGGCGCCGACGAGGACGCGTCCTGAGGTGCCGCGGCCTCATCGGGTCCGGCGGCGGTTCCCCCGGCTTCTCCCGTTTTCCCGGCGTGGTCCGCGTCGCCCGGGTCCCGCGCTTCGCGGCGGGCGGGGTCTGCCGGGCTCGTGGCAGCAGCCATCGGGTTCCTTCCGGGTCTGCGTGGACGAAAGTCGCGATCGGCCGGGCGGCCGGACTCATGATCGCGGGGGTCGGACGCGTCGGACGCGTCGGGGTCAGCCGGCTGCCGGGGCGTCGGCCTCGGCGGCGGCGCGCTCGGCGGCCTCGACGACGTTCACCAGCAGTTGCGCGCGGGTCATCGGGCCGACTCCGCCCGGGTTCGGCGAGATCCAGGCGGCGACCTCGGCCACGCCCGGGTGCACGTCTCCGACGATCTTGCCGTTCTCGTCGCGGCTCACGCCGACGTCCAGCACGGCGGCGCCCGGCTTCACGTCCTCGGGCTTGATGATGTGGGCCACCCCGGCGGCGGCGACGATGATGTCGGCCTCCTTGAGGTGGGCGGAGAGGTCACGGGTGCCGGTGTGGCACTGGGTGACCGTGGCGTTCTCGGACCTGCGGGTCAGCAGCAGCGGCATCGGGCGGCCGATCGTGACACCGCGGCCGACGACCACGACGTGCTTCCCGCTGATCTCCACGCCGTGGTGGCGGAGCAGCTGGACGACGCCCTGCGGGGTGCAGGGCAGCGGGCCGGCCTCGCCCAGGACGAGACGGCCGAGGTTCATGGGGTGCAGCCCGTCGGCGTCCTTGGCCGGGTCCATCAGCTCCAGCACGCGGTTGGTGTCGATGCCCTTGGGGAGCGGGAGCTGCACGATGTATCCGGTGCAGTCGGGGTTGGAGTTGAGCTCGCGGACGACGTCCTCGATCTCCTCCTGGGTGGCGGTGTCGGGGAGTTCGCGCTGGATCGAGCCGATGCCGACCTGTGCGCAGTCGCGGTGCTTGCCGTTGACGTACCACCGGCTGCCCGGGTCGTCCCCGACGAGCAGGGTGCCGAGGCCGGGCGTGACGCCGCGCTCCTTGAGGGCCGCCACGCGGACGGTCAGTTCGGACTTGATCGCGGCTGCGGTGGCCTTGCCATCGAGAATCTGGGCAGTCATGCCCCCATCCTCGCGGATGAACCCACCTGCGTACCAATTCGGGTCCGACGGGCGGACGCGAAGGGTTGCACTTGCACAACTCCTACGCCAATCGGGTGGACAGGAACCGGCCACCCGGACGACGATGAGGGGCGCAGTAATGCGGACCGTGCCGGGGGGACGAACCGTTCATTTGCGCAGCAATTCCTCCGCGCGGGCCGTACCGTCCCCGCACCATCGCAACGGAGGAAACTCGCCATGAGCTTCGGCGACCCCAACAACCCCTACGGCCAGCCGCAGCCGGGCGCTCAGCAGCCCGGCGGCCAGCAGCCCGGTTACGGCTACCCCCAGGCGCCGCAGGGTGTACCGCAGCAGGGCTACGGCTACCCCCCGGCGCCGTACGGCCAGGGCGGGTTCCCGGCCGGTCCGCCCGAGATGCCGGGTGGGGTGAAGGCGGCCCGCGTGATGCTCTTCGTGATGGGCGGCCTCAGCGTCATCGGCGCCATCCTCTTCGCGATCACCGCGGCGGCCGTCGGCGCCGCGAAGAACGACGCCTCTCTCCAGGAGGACGTGCAGTTCCAGCAGCTCGCCGACTACTCGGGCGGCGTGCTGTGGGCGATCACCGTCTTCGCATTGGTGTGGGCGGTGTTCGCCATCGTCCTCGGGGCGAAGTTCGGCAAGGGGGGCAGCGGCCTGCGCGTCACGGCCATCGTCTTCGGTGTGGTGACGGCGATCCTCGGCATCTACCCGTTCATCGGGGTCGGCCTCGTCTACACGGTGCTCGCCATCCTCGTCGTCGTCTTCGCCGCCAACGGCGACGGCAGCGCCTGGTTCAACCGGCACAAGCAGCCGCAGCTCTACTGACGCCCCGGCAGGACCGCCGAAGCGCGAAGGCCGTGACCCGCCGTCCGCGGGGCACGGCCTTCGCGCGTGTCCGGGCCGCAGGTCAGCCCGCCGCCGGAATCCGCTCCACCACGACGATGCTGCCGGTGCGGAGCTTGAGCCGGTACGCCGCCTCCGGATGCAGCTGCGTCGCGTAGACAGCCGGGTCCTGGATCGAGCGGGCCCAGCCTGCGTCCAGGTTGAAGGCGACGATGTCCGGGGCCGTACCGGGTGCGCCGCCGATCCAGTAGACGGTCCGGTCGGCGGTGAGGTGCGCCATCAGCGCGATGTCGGTCTCGACGCGGGCACCCACCGGGATCGCCGCCATCGCCTCGCGCGCCGCGTGCGTCCCCGCGTCGGCACGGTAGGTCTCCGGGCGCAGCAGTTCGCGCAGCGGCAGGTGCTGCGTCATCGCGAAGGCGATGCCCACGGTCACCGGGACGACGACGTTCCCGAAGGAGACGAGCCAGGGCCTCGGTGACGTACGGCTGCGGCGGACGCCGTCCGCCATGGCGAGGAAGACCACCGGCATGAGGACGGCGCTGTAGTGCCAGACCATGCCCCAGTGGTTCGGGTCCTGGGAGAGCAGCCGCCAGCCGAGCGTGGGCAGGACGAGCAGCACCAGCGGTGAACGCAGCGCCATGAAGGCGGTGATGCCGAAGAGGAAGACCAGCATCTCGATCTTGACGGACGAGTCGAACGCCCCGAGCACCACGTCGAGGGTGGAGACGTGCTGCTGACCGTCGGTGTCGATCTTCTTCCAGTAGTCGTAACCGCCCGCGTTGCTGGCCGCCGGTATGAGGACGAAGACGGTGAGCACGAAGGCGCAGACACCGGTGACGGCGAGCAGCGTGCCCTGGAACCGCTGTCCGAGGACGAAGAGGACCAGCCCTACGGCGGCCACGGTGATACCGAGGTCCTCTTTGACGAGGACCAGCGGCAGGGCCCAGAGGACGGCGACGGTCCAGCGCTCGGTGAGCAGCGCCCGGCAGACCAGGGCGATCAGCGGGACCGCGAGGGCGATCTCGTGGAAGTCGGACTTCACCGCCTCCTGGAGCCCCCAGGAGAGGCCGTACGCGACCATCACCCAGGGTCCGTAGCGCCCGCCGAGGACCTGCTGGACGGTACGTCCCACGATGGCGGCGGAGAGCGCGAACAGGGCGGCCTGCGCGAACAGCAGGGCGACGGCGGAGGGCCAGATCCAGTAGAGCGGGACGAGCAGCGCCACCGCCGGGGAGAAGTGGTCACCGAGGATCAGGTAGCCGGGGCCCTTGATGTCGACGACCGGCGCGTGGAACCCGGCGTACGCCCGGACCTCCTGCTCGAAGATGCCGAGGTCCCAGGAGGGCGAGTCGAAGCGGGCGTACTGGAGGTAGGCGTAGAGGAAGTACAGGGCGCAGAGGACCGCACCAATGATCAGGTAGGGGCGCAGCGGGACGCGGCCCGGCCGCTCCGCGGGTTCCGGTGCGTCGGGTGACAGCGCTTCGGGTGACGGTGCTTCGGGGCCCGGCGCGTCCGAAGCGGGGGCGTCGAGGGCTCCTGGCCGCGGGTCGTCGTCCCGGTGGTCGCCGGGGTCCGTGTCGCGCGTCTGCTGAGCCGGGACGGACCAGCCGCTTCCGGTCCGGCGCCGCTCGTCGCCACCCGGGCCGGGTGCCGCTTTCCCCATCCGCAATGAATTCACCCACCGGTTCGCATCGAGTCGTGCCACGCCGATCGGAGGGTCTCGCGGATCGGGCGGCCACGCGGATCGCGGGGCCTCGCACACCCCTTCGGACAAGCGATCCATTAGAACAGAGAGCCGGGACTCCGGGGAGCCCTCGGTTCCGTCCCGTTCACCGACGGCCGCGGGCCGGTACGCGGACGGCCCGCCGGGAAGTCCCGGCGGGCCGCACGGCCGTCACGCCTCGACGGCGGGGTTCCTGACCGCGTCAGGGCGCGGAACACGCCCTCGCACGCGGCTCAGTGGAAGAAGTGGCGCGTACCCGTGAAGTACATGGTCACGCCGGCCTTCTTCGCGGCCTCGACCACCAGCTCGTCGCGGACCGAACCGCCCGGCTGGGCCACGGCCTTGATCCCGGCGGCGGTCAGGATCTCCAGGCCGTCGGGGAAGGGGAAGAAGGCGTCGGAGGCGGCGTACGAGCCCTGGGCCCGCTCGGCGCCCGCGCGCTCGACGGCGAGCTTGGCGGAGTCGACGCGGTTGACCTGGCCCATGCCGACGCCGACCGAGGCACCGTCCTTGGCGAGCAGGATCGCGTTGGACTTGACCGCGCGGCTCGCCTTCCACGCGAAGGCGAGGTCCTTCAGTTCGTCGGCGGAGAGCGCCTCACCCGTGGCGAGGGTCCAGTTGGCCGGGTCGTCGCCGTCGGCCTGGAGACGGTCGGTGACCTGGAGCAGCGCGCCGCCGTCGATCGGCTTGACCTCGACCGGGGCGGTCGGGGCGCCCTCGCAGCGCAGCACGCGGATGTTCTTCTTGCGGGCGAGGACCTCGACCGCGCCGTCCTCGTACGCCGGGGCGACGATGACCTCGGTGAAGATGTCGGCGACCTGCTCGGCCATCTCGACGGTCACCGGGCGGTTGACGGCGATGACGCCGCCGAACGCGGAGAGCGGGTCGCAGGCGTGCGCCTTGCGGTGCGCCTCGGCCACGTCGTCGGCGATGGCGATGCCGCACGGGTTGGCGTGCTTGATGATCGCGACGCACGGCTCGGCGTGGTCGTACGCGGCCCGGCGCGCGGCGTCGGTGTCCGTGTAGTTGTTGTAGGACATCTCCTTGCCGTGCAGCTGCTCGGCCTCGGCGAGGCCGCCGCCGCCGGACGTGTAGAGGGCCGCGGGCTGGTGCGGGTTCTCGCCGTAGCGCAGGACGTTGGAGCGCTCGTACGTGGCACCGAAGAAGTCGGGGAAGCCGGAGTCGTCCGCGGCGGCGTAGTCGGCGGCGAACCAGGAGGCCACGGCCACGTCGTAGGCGGCGGTGTGCTGGAAGGCCTCGGCGGCGAGCCGCTTGCGGGCGGTCAGGTCGAAGCCGCCGGCCTGGACCGCGGCGAGGACGTCGGCGTACCGCTCGGGGCTGGTGACGACGGCCACGGACGGGTGGTTCTTGGCCGCGGCACGGACCATGGACGGGCCGCCGATGTCGATCTGCTCGACGCACTCGTCGTCGGAGGCGCCGGAGGCGACGGTCTCCTTGAACGGGTACAGGTTGACGACCACCAGGTCGAAGGGCTCCACGCCCAGCTCGGCGAGCTGCTCGCGGTGGGCGTCCAGACGCAGGTCGGCGAGGATGCCGGCGTGCACGCGCGGGTGGAGCGTCTTCACGCGGCCGTCGAGGCACTCGGGGAAGCCGGTGAGCTCCTCGACCTTGGTGACGGGGACACCGGCGGCGGCGATCTTTCCGGCGGTGGAGCCGGTCGAGACGAGCTCGACGCCGGCCTCGTGCAGACCGCGGGCGAGGTCTTCCAGCCCCGTCTTGTCGTAAACACTGACCAGGGCGCGGCGGATGGGCTTATTCACCGACATGACCGAGATGAACCTTTCGTCCCTCAATGCGATGACCGTCACGGGCGATCCGCCCCACGGCCTCGACGAGCAGCTTGCGCTCGACTTCCTTGATGCGTTCGTGGAGAGCGGCTTCGCCCTCCGGGGTGTCCTCTTCGGTCACCTCGACCACGCCCTGCGCGATGATCGGACCGGTGTCGACGCCGTCGTCGACGAAGTGGACGGTGCACCCCGTGACCTTCACGCCGTACGCGAGTGCGTCACGCACTCCGTGGGCGCCGGGGAAGCTGGGGAGCAGGGCGGGGTGGGTGTTGACGAACCGGCCGCCGAACGCGGCCAGGAACTCCTTGCCCACGATCTTCATGAAACCGGCCGAGACGACGAGGTCCGGCCGGTGCGCCGCGGTGGCGGCGGCCAGCGCGGCGTCCCACTCCTCGCGGGTGGCGTGGTCCTTCACCTTGCAGACGAAGGTGGGGATACCGGCACGCTCGGCCCGCTCCAGGCCGACGATGCCCTCGCGGTCGGCACCGACCGCGACGATCCGGGCGCCGTACCCCTGGGGGTCGGCGTCGATGGCGTCGAGCAGGGCCTGGAGGTTGGTACCGGAACCGGAGACCAGCACGACCAGACGGGCCGGATCGGCGGGACGAGCCGGATCGGCTGAGGTGGGCGAGGCCACGGCTGGGCCCTTTCTCGCGTGGTGACGCGCCTGCGATGTGCCGGCGGAACTCTGGGACTGACGAACTCTTCGTACGGTCTCTTTGTACGGTCCTACGAACGATGATCACCCTCGGGTACGGGGGACCCTACGAACGGACCGACCGTCGGCAACGATACCGGCACACCCTGCGGCCCCCACGGGACGGGGGCGTGGGCGGGAGGTAGCGTCAGGGGACGCGAACCGTCCGACGGGCGGAAACGACGAGATGGGGAAGACGTTCACCACATGCCGGACCGACGCCGCCGCACCGACTCCCGCCCTTTCCAGCCTTCGCGCCTTTCGCGCCGCCCGCGCCTCTCACCGCTGACCGGGGGCGGACGAGCGGACGAGCGGACGAGCTGACGAGCGCACGAGCTGACGAGCGCACGAGCTGACGAGCGCTTGGGCGGATGAGCGGACGAGC